>JALZNB010000447.1 GCA_030857905.1 Actinomycetota bacterium | reverse complement strand
GGCGGGGGCGGGGCGGGTGTGCGGCCAGCAGGGCGTTGACGTGGTCGAACACCGCGTCACCGTTGCCGGTGGCGGCTGCGGCGAGGGCAGCTCGTAGGCCGTCTCGAACCGGACGCAGGGCCGACAGGTCGTGGTCGGTCGCGCGGGTCGACCACCACGGTTCCTCGTGCAGGGCGGCCTGGAGGTCGCCGACGTCTGACAGGTCCGCGTTGGCGAGCCGGAGGGCGACGGCCAGGTAATCCGCGTAGTCCATTGTCGGTCCTTACGGCTAGTGTCAGGGGTATACAGCCTGAACACACCTTACGGGGAGAGTCGTGACGCGAGACCGAGCGCCCTTGCGCGATGTGCTGCGTCTCGCCCTGCCCGCGTTGCCCGTGCTCGCGGCCGAACCCCTTTACCTGTTGGTCGACACCGCTGTCGTCGGGCATCTCGGCGGCCTTGAGTTGGGCGCGTTGGGGATCGGCGCGATCGTTCTGGCCCAACTCTCCACGCAGCTCACCTTTCTCTCCTACGGCACCACCGCCCGAGCTGCCCGGTTGCATGGGGCGGGTCGCACCCGGGATGCCGTCGCCGAGGGAGTCCAGGCGACCTGGCTGGCGCTCGTCCTCGGCGTGATCATCGTCGGCGTCGGTCAACTCACGGTGGGACCGATCGCGCGGGCGCTGGCTGGTCAGAACGAGTTGGCTGATGCCGCGACGGGGTGGTTGCGGATCGCGCTGTGCGGGGTGCCGATGATCCTGGTGACGTTGGCGGGCAACGGGTGGATGCGGGGTGTGCAGGACACGCGGCGGCCCTTGCGGTACGTCCTGGCGGGCAACGCTGTGTCGGCCGCGCTGTGCCCGCTACTGGTCCACAGCGCTGGGCTGGGACTCGACGGGTCCGCTGTCGCCAACGTGATCGGACAGGGCGTCTCGGGTGCGCTGTTCCTGCGCGCACTGCGGATCGAGCGGATCGCGTCGCGGCCAGTGTGGGGGGTGATCTGGGCGCAGGTGGTGATGGGCCGCGATCTTGTGCTGCGCAGTCTCGCGTTCCAGGTGTGTTTCATCTCGGCGACGGCGGTCGCGGCGCGGACTTCGGTGGGGGCGGTGGGAGCGCATCAGGTGGTGCTTCAGCTCTGGACGTTCGTCGCGCTGGTGATGGATTCGCTGGCGATCGCGGCGCAATCGTTGGTGGGGGCCGCGTTGGGCGCGGGTTCGGTCAAGCGGGCACGTGGACTGGCGTGGCGGCTTTCCGGCTACGGGCTCGCTTTTGGCGTGGTGCTCGGTGTTGTGTTCGCCGCTGTGTCCGGGGTGCTTCCACGACTGTTCACCTCGGATGCCGTCGTGCTGGCCGAGATGCCGCACGCCTGGTGGTTTTTCGTTGCGCTGCAACCCATGGCGGGTGTCGTCTTCGCGCTCGACGGGGTGTTGCTCGGTGCCGGGGACGCGAAGTTCCTGCGGACGGCGACGTTGTCGTCCGCGATCATCGGGTTTCTGCCGTTGGTGTGGATATCGTTGGTGGCGGGCTGGGGATTGGCCGGGATTTGGACCGGTTTGTCGTTGTTCATGGTGCTACGGCTGGTTTCTCTGCTTATGCGCGTTCGTTCCGACCGGTGGTCCGTCGTCGGCGCCATTCGGGTTTGAATGTCCACAAAGGACTGTGATGAACCACACGCGTAGCTAGGCTAACAATCATGGGATGCCCTGCGGTGTACTGGGTGAACCCGGCGAGAAGGAGGACCGCGTGGTTGTCGCCGAGCGTCGAGCCCGGGCGATCTGGGCGATCGCCGTGCTGGTCTACGTCTTCGCCGTCTTCCACCGCACCTCACTCGGGGTCGCCGGACTCGACGCCGCCGAGCGGTTCACCATCGGCCCCGCGGCCCTCGGGATCTTCACCGTGCTGCAGATCGGCGTCTACGCACTCATGCAGGTGCCGACCGGTCTGCTCGTCGACCGCTACGGCCCACGCCGTGTGCTGACTGTCGCCGCTGTCCTCATGGGACTCGGCCAACTGATCTTCGCCTTCGCCGGCAGCTATCCACTCGCCTTGGTGGCCAGGGCCGTGCTCGGCGTCGGTGACGCCATGGCCTTCGTCAGCGTGCTGCGTCTGATCGCCGCGCACTACCCGGCCCGGCGCTACACGCTGTTCGCCGCCATCACCGCCACCCTGGGCGCGGTCGGGAATCTCGCGGCCACAGTCCCGTTGACGCTCCTGCTGCACCACGCGGGCTGGACCGTCACCTTCGCCGTGACTGGCGCGGCCACCGCCGCGTACGCCATCGTCGTGGCCCTGCGCGTGCGCGATGTCCCGCACGGTGAACCATCCCAGCGCTCGGAGGCCGGAACCCTGGGCGAGACCCTGGACCAGGTTCGTCAGGTGTGGCGGGTCGCGGGCACCAGACTCGGCTTCTGGGTGCACTTCTCGACGATGTTCGCCCCCGCCGTGCTCGGATTGCTCTGGGGCTACCCATATCTCGTCCAGGCCCAAGGTCTCGCGCCCGCCGCCGCGGGCACTGTGCTCAGCGCCATGGTCGTGGTCGCCGGAGTCTCGGGCCCGATCGTCGGCCAGACCATCGGACGCCGCCCGGAGTGGCGGCTGCCGATGGTCGCGGGCTACCTCGCGGTCGCGGTCGGCCTGTGGGGGCTACTGCTCGGCTGGCCCGGTGGCCGGGTGCCCGTCGTCGTCATCGCAATAGCGTTCTCCCTGATGGCCGTCGGCGGTCCGCTGTCCGGGATCGCCTTCGCGCTAGCCCGCGATTACAACCCGATCCGTCGCGTCGGCACCGCGACGGGTGTGGTCAACGTGGGTGGGTTCGCGGCCATCACCATCACGGCCCTGGCCATCGGACTGCTTCTCGGTGGTGACGCCACCAAGGCTGACACCTCCGCGTTCCGGGTCGCTTTCCTTGCCGTTGTCGCCGTCCTGCTGATCGGTTCGTGGCGCACAGCCGTCTGGTGGCGGCGCGCGCGTGCCGAAGTATTCGCGGCTGTGGAACGCGGTGAGCCGGTGCCAGTACAGATTCGTCGTCGTGCCTGGGATCTGCACGAGCTGCGGGAGCGGGCGGGCTCGCAGCGGACTTAGCTGGCCGTCAGGGATCACGGATGGACCCGTGAGGGTGACCGACAGCGGTGTCGTCATAGGATTCCCGCCCGTGTCCCGACCCTCCCGCACGCCGCGCCCCGCCAAGCCAACGGTCCCACCCGGACTGATCGTCGTCGACAAGGCGCCCGGCATGACCTCCCACGATGTCGTCGCCCGGGTGCGCCGCATCATCGGCACCCGCAAGGTCGGCCACGCGGGCACCCTCGACCCGATGGCCACCGGTGTCCTCGTGCTCGGTGTCGAGCGGGCGACGAAGCTGCTGGGGCACCTCGCCCTCGACCGCAAGGTCTATCTCGCCACCATCCGCCTCGGGTCGGCGACGACCACCGATGACGCCGAAGGCGAGGTCATCAGCGAGGCCGACCCCTCGGCGGTCACCGACGACGCCATCGCCGCCGGAATCGCCGTCCTCACTGGTCCCATCGAGCAGGTGCCCAGCTCGGTCAGCGCGGTCAAGATCGACGGTAAGCGCGCCTACGCGCGGGTCCGGGCGGGCGAGGACGTGCAGATCCCGGCTCGACCGGTCACGGTGTTCCGGTTCGACCTGCTCGGCACGCACCGCTCCGACACGGCCATCGATCTCGACGTGATGGTCGACTGTTCCTCGGGCACCTACGTCCGCGCACTGGCCCGCGACCTGGGAGCCGGGCTCGGCGTCGGCGGTCACCTCGCCGCGCTGCGCCGCACCACGGTCGGACCGTTCGACCTGCGCGTCGCCCGCACACTGGAGCGACTGGAGGAGGAGCCCGGCCTGTCGCTGAACATGGACGCGGCCGTCAACACCGCGTTCCCCCGCCGCGACCTGACCCGCGTCGAGACCGCCGCGCTGTCGCATGGCAGGAAGCTGCCCGCCGCGGGAATCTCGGGCACCTACGGGATCTTCGACCAGGCTGGGAGCGCCGTCGCCCTCGGCGTCGACGAAGGCGCGAGCGCCCGCGCGCTGGTGGTCCTGAACGTGCCGTGACCGGCTGGTCCTCGAACATGCCGTGACCGGCCACGCGGGTCGCGATAGCACGGCGGGGCCGATTCACGGGGTGGTGCGACCCACCCTCCCGTCCACCCGAACAGCCACTAGGCTCGGGCCGTGCAGCGATGGCGAGGGCTTGACGACCTTCCCGGGGGATGGGGCCGCTGTGTGGCGACCATCGGCGTGTTCGACGGCGTGCACCGGGGACATCAGGAACTGATCTCCCGGGCTGTTCGGATCGCCGGGGAGCGCGGTGTGCCGAGCATGGTGGTCACCTTCGACCCGCATCCGTCCGAAGTGGTCCGTCCCGGCAGCCACCCGGCGCAGTTGACGACGTTGCGGCGCAAAGCGGAACTGGTGGAGGCGCTCGGCGTCGACGTGTTCTGCGTGCTGCCGTTCACCCCCGAGCTGTCCAAGGTGCCCGCCGACGAGTTCGCGCACGAGATCCTCGTGGAGCGCCTGCACGTCGCCGCCGTGGTCGTCGGCGAGAACTTCACCTTCGGCAACCGCGCCGTGGGCAACGTCGAGTTGCTGGGCAAGCTGGGCAGCCGCTTCGGGTTCTCCACCGAGGGCGCGAAGTTGGTCACCGCCGACGCGGCCGGGGAGATCACGTTCTCCTCGACCTACATCCGCGCCTGCATCGACGCGGGCGAGGTGGCCGCCGCCGAGGCCGCACTCGGTCGTCCACATCGGCTGGAGGGCATCGTCGTGCGCGGTGACGGCCGCGGCCACGAACTTGGCTTCCCCACCGCGAACCTGTCGACGCCCCGGTTCGCCGCCGTGCCCGCGGACGGGGTCTACGCCTGCCGTTTCACGCTGTTGAGCCACCCGAATCGGCCGTCGCTGACCTCGGCGGTGTCCGTCGGGACAAATCCGACGTTCTCCGGCCGTGAGCGCAGGGTCGAGGCGTTCGTGCTCGACGTCGACGAGGACTTCTACGGCCAGCGGGTCGCCATCGACTTCGTGCACCGGCTTCGCGGCATGGAGAAGTTCGACTCCAGCGAGGCACTGGTCGCCGAGATGCACCGGGACGTGGCCCGCACCCGTGAGCTGCTCGACCGTTGAGCTTCGCCGTTCGACCACGGCGGACCCGGTGGCCTGGCAGGATACGCCGGAGGACACCCGCGACGCGGGTACGGCAGAGAGGCGATTGTGGAGGATCACAAGATCGTCCAACGCAATATCGCGTTGCAGCGCGAGTGGTACGGCGAACCCCTCGGGGACCGGGTTCGCAGGCTCGTGGTGGCGTTCGACGTGTCCCAGGCCAACCTCGCCGACGTTCTCGGCATCAGCGCGCCGATGCTCAGCCAGGTCATGAGCGGTCGCCGCGCCAAGATCGGCAACCCCGCGGTGCTCGCCCGGCTGATCATGCTCGAACGCAAGATCCTCACCCCCGAGGTCGCCTCGGGCAGGCGGGAGGCGCTGCGGGCCGCACTCGACGATGTCCGAACCTCGAACCCCACGGTGACCAGGGACAACCTGCCGGTCGACGTCGGCCGCAGCGCCATCATGTCGTTGCGCAGGCTCGTTCCGGCCGACGACCTCACCGACGCCGCGGCCCTGCTCGACGACCGGTTTCCCGATCTCGCCGACTTGCTGCGCCGCGCGGGCAAGCGGGTATGACCCGGCTGTTCACCGCGTTCGTCCCACCTCCCCACGCGATCGAGCATCTGGCCGCGAGCGTGCCCGATATCGGCGATGGGCTGCGTGCCACGTCCCGCGACTCGTGGCACATCACGATCGGCTTTTACGGCGAGGACGATGTCGTTGAGCGTTCCCGAAAGCTTCACGAACGGGTGAAAAATCTGGTGACGCCCCGCCTGAGCCTCGGTGGCGCAGGCACCTTTCCCCAGGTTTGCTGGATCGGCGTCCGTACGCCGGACACTGACGCACTGCTGCAGATCGCGGCGGCCGCCGACGCGTCAGCGGGTGGGCGTACCGACTTCACCCCGCATCTCACGATCGCGCGCGGCGCGAGCGTAGAGGCTTTGGCGGATGATGTGAGCGGTTACGAAGGTCCACAGTGGACGCCCGAGACGCTTGGGCTGTTCTCCAGCGAACGTGGCGCCGACGGTCCGATCTACACCCGAGTCGACCAGGTCACACTGCGCTGAACGGGACAGACACCGCCGACCTGCTAACCTTGGTGATTGGGTCCGGCTGCGGTCCGTGGCGGCCGGTACCGACTTACCCGGATGTGCACGACCCCAGTGCACGACCATTCCGGGCCACACGGGACAGACACGAGGAGTTGAACGAGTGGCGCTGACCACTGACCAGAAGAAGACGATCCTGACCGAGTACGGCGTGCACGACTCGGACACCGGATCACCCGAGGCCCAGATCGCGCTGCTGTCCAAGCGCATCCGCGACCTCACCGAGCACCTGCGTGAGCACAAGCACGACCACCACTCGCGTCGTGGGCTGCTGCTGTTGGTCGGTCGGCGTCGTCGACTGCTCAACTACCTGACCAAGGTGGACATCGAGCGCTACCGGTCGCTGATCCAGCGGCTCGGCCTGCGCCGATAGTGCGACTGGGGGAGTGGCCGTCGGTCGCTCCCCCTAGTTTTTTGTGGTACGAGAACTGAAGAAGCAAAGACGATAGAGCAGGCACGCCGCGCGACACGGGACCAGTCCGCCGGTCCTCGGTAGTGGTCTCCGGGTTCAGCCGAACGGCACACGAGGTGTCGGTGCGGCCCCGGGGACTTCGATCGAAGACCGGCCTCGTCCAGACAGCGGCCCGTGCTCGGGTCGCGCGCCTGCTCCGCGATGTCACTGTGACGTCAAAGACGAGGAGTACCGAATACATGTCAGAAAACACCGTGCACGAGTCGACAGCCACCATCGATAACGGCAAGTTCGGCACGCGCACCATCCGCTTCGAGACGGGCCGCCTGGCCCGCCAGGCCGCGGGCAGCGTGGTGGCCTATCTCGACGAGGACACGATGCTGCTGTCCGCGACGACCGCGTCCAAGCACCCGAAGGAGCACTTCGACTTCTTCCCGCTGACCGTGGACGTCGAGGAGCGCATGTACGCCGTGGGTCGCATCCCCGGCGCGTTCTTCCGCCGCGAGGGTCGCCCGTCGACCGACGCGATCCTGACCTGTCGGCTGATCGACCGCCCGTTGCGCCCGTCGTTCGTCGACGGTCTGCGCAACGAGATCCAGGTCGTCATCACCGTGCAGAGCCTCAACCCACAGGACCTCTACGACGTGGTGGCCATCAACGCCGCCTCCGCGTCCACGCAGCTCGCGGGCCTGCCGTTCTCCGGCCCGATCGGCGGCGTCCGCGTCGCGCTGATCGAGGGCCAGTGGGTCGCGTTCCCGACCTACGAGCAGCTTGAGAAGGCCGTCTTCGACATGGTCGTCGCAGGCCGTGTGGTGAAAGACGACGTTGCGATCATGATGGTCGAGGCCGAGGCCACCGACAACGTGATCGACCTGGTCGCCGCCGGTGCCAAGGCGCCGACCGAGGAGATCGTGGCCGAGGGCCTCGAAGCCGCCAAGCCGTTCATCAAGGCGCTGTGCGACGCGCAGGCCGAGCTGGCCGCCCACGCCGCCAAGCCCACCCGCGACTACCCGACGTACCCGGCCTACCAGCCGGACGCGTTCGAGGCCGTCGAGAAGGCCGTCTCCGACGACCTGGCCGAGGCGCTGACCATCGCCGACAAGCAGGAGCGCGAGTCCCGCATCGACGCGGTCAAGACCTCCAGCCTGGACAAGGTCGGCGCGGTCGCCGGTGGCGCGTTCGAGGGCCGCGAGAAGGAGATCGGCGCGGCGTTCCGCTCGCTGAACAAGAAGCTCGTGCGCCAGCGCATCCTGCGCGACAAGATCCGCATCGACGGCCGGGGCCTGACCGACATCCGCGGCCTGTCCGCCGAGGTCGCGCTCATCCCCAGGGCGCACGGTTCGGCGCTCTTCGAACGCGGCGAGACCCAGATCCTGGGTGTCACCACGCTGAACATGCTGCGGATGGAACAGCAGATCGACTCGCTGTCCCCGGAAACGCACAAGCGCTACCTGCACCACTACAACTTCCCGCCGTTCTCCACCGGCGAGACCGGTCGCGTGGGTTCGCCCAAGCGGCGCGAGATCGGCCACGGCGCGCTCGCCGAGCGGGCCCTGATGCCCGTTCTGCCCAAGCGCGACGAGTTCCCCTACGCGATCCGCCAGGTCTCCGAGGCGCTGAGCTCCAATGGCTCCACCTCGATGGGCTCGGTCTGCGCCTCGACCATGTCGCTGCTCAACGCCGGTGTGCCGCTGAAGGCGCCGGTCTCGGGTATCGCCATGGGGCTGGTGTCCGACGAGGTCGACGGCGAGACGCGCTACGTCGCGCTGACCGACATCCTCGGCGCCGAGGACGCCTTCGGCGACATGGACTTCAAGGTCGCCGGTACCAAGGAGTTCGTCACCGCGCTGCAGCTCGACACCAAGCTCGACGGCATCCCCTCCGACGTGCTCGCCCAGGCCCTCGGCCAGGCGCGCGACGCCCGGTACACCATCCTTGAGGTGATGGCCGAGGCCATCGACGCCCCCGACGAGATGAGCCAGTACTCGCCGCGGGTCACCAGCGTCAAGATCCCGGTGGACAAGATCGGCGAGGTCATCGGCCCGAAGGGCAAGATGATCAACTCGATCACCGAGCAGACCGGCGCCGACATCTCCATCGAGGATGACGGCACGATCTACGTCGGTGCAGCGGACGGCCCGTCCGCCGAGGCCGCGATCGACCTGATCAACGCCATCGCCAACCCGCAGCTGCCGAAGGTCGGCGAGCGCTTCCTGGGCACGGTGGTCAAGACCGCCGCGTTCGGCGCGTTCGTCTCGCTGCTGCCGGGCAAGGACGGCCTGGTGCACATCTCCAAGCTGGGCGCGGGCAAGCGCATCAACAAGGTGGAGGACGTCGTCGCGGTCGGCGACAAGCTCCGCGTGGAGATCGCCGACATCGACCAGCGCGGCAAGATCAGCCTGGTCCTGGTCAGCGAGGAGGCCGAAGGCGGCGCCGCACCCGCGGACCAGCCCGCCGACCTCTCCGCCGAGGCGGCACCTGTCTCGTGACCTCTCGTTCGACGGCGGCCGCGGGTGCTTCTGGC
>JALZNB010000601.1 GCA_030857905.1 Actinomycetota bacterium | reverse complement strand
GTTCATGGTCGGGTTGCTCGTGCTCGTGTTGCTCGCCGCCGGGGCCGTGGTGGCCCGAATCTGGGTCAACACCCAGTATTTCGTCGGCAGCGGTGAGAGCGGCGAGGTCGCCATCTTCCAGGGGGTGCGCGGTAGCGTGCTCGGCTTGTCGCTCAACAGCCAACTCGAGGGCTCGTGCGCGCCCGCGGAGGCGGCCACCTGCGACAAGTTCTTCGTCGACGACCTCGAACAGTTCGGCAAGGACGAGGTCCGGTCGGGCAGCAATACCTTCGACAACATCGTCGCGGCCCGCGCGTTCGTCAGCGAGCTGCGCAAGAAGTTCGGCCTGCCCAACTGCGACGAGCTCGTCCCGACACCGACACCGGGCACGAGTGCTCCCCCCGAGCCGGGTCAGCCGCCCGGCGGTGTGGCGCAGCCGACCACGGCGCCGCCGGTGGCCACCTCCCCGGTGCAGCCCACCGAGTCAGCGGCTCCGACGACGACCAAAGAGGCTCCGCAACCAGGTCTGAACTGCCGCAAGCCGCGCGACGAGGACAAGGACGGCGGCTGATGTCATCTCCGGTCCAGGGCGCGGTTGGTCCGGCGACCGGGCAGAGCGGCGCTGGTTCGGACAGCACGGCGCCGACGCGTCGTGGCACCGAGCTGCTGTTGCTCGGGTTCGCCGCCGCGGTCGTCTCCGGCGCGCTCATGCTCGTGGAAGCCAACCAGGAACAGCAGCTCACACTTCGGATCTTCTGGTACGGGCTGGCGTTTCTCGGGCTGTTCGGTGTGGCGCACGTCGCTGTGCGCAAGTGGGCGCCGTACGCGGACCCGCTGATCCTGCCGTGTGTGGCGTTGCTCAACGGGCTCGGTCTGGTGATGATCTACCGGATCGACCTCGCGCTCACCGAGAAGGCACTGCGCGCGGGCCGTGAGATCAACCACGACGTGCCGAAGCAGATCCTGTGGACCACGATCGCGCTGATCCTGTTCCTGGTGGTGCTGGCCGTGATCAAGGATCACCGCCAGCTCACCAAGTACAGCTACACCTTCGGCCTGGTCGGGCTTTTCCTGCTCGCCATCCCCGGGCTCCTGCCGAGTGCGATCGCGCCGACGATCAACGGCGCGAAGATCTGGCTGCGGATCGGGCCGTTCTCCATCCAGCCGGGCGAGTTCGCCAAGATCCTGCTGCTCGTGTTCTTCGCCGCGTTCCTGGTGTCCAAGCGCGACCTGTTCATGGCCGCCGGTCGCCGGGTGCTCGGCGTCGACCTGCCCAGGGCCCGTGACCTCGGACCGATCCTGTTCGCCTGGGGGGTGTCGGTCGGGGTCCTGGTCTTCCAGAAGGACCTCGGTACGTCGCTGCTGTTCTTCGGCACGATCCTGGTGATGCTCTACGTCGCCACCGAGCGGGCCATCTGGGTGATCTTCGGGGTGTCGCTCTTCGTCGGCGGCTGCATCATCGCCTTCCAGCTCTTCACCCACGTCCAGCAGCGGGTGTCCAACTGGATCGACCCGCTCTCGACCTACGACGACATCGGCGGCGGTTACCAGATCGCGCAGGCGTTGTTCGGTCTCGGCACCGGCGGTGTCGGTGGCACCGGCCTCGGCGCGGGTCGCCCGGAACTGGTCCCGCTGGCCAACTCCGACTTCATCACCGCGGCCATCGGCGAGGAGTTGGGCTTCATCGGCCTCGCCGCGTTGCTGATGGTCTACACCGTGCTGGCGCTGCGCGGGATGCGCAGCGCGCTGGCTGTGCGCGACACCTTCGGCAAGCTTCTCGGCGGTGGCCTGGCGTTCATGCTGATCATGCAGGTGTTCGTGGTCGTCGGCGGCGTCACCAAGCTGATCCCGATGACCGGCATCACCGCGCCGTTCCTGTCCTACGGCGGTTCCTCGCTGCTCGCCAACTACGTTCTGGTGGCTCTCCTCTTGCGTATCTCCGACGCCGCGCGCAGGCCAGGCACCGGTTCCCGGCCGCGGCCGATCCCGCAGACCCCCATCGCCGACGCGCACACCGTGATGGTCCAACGACCACCGGAGCAGACGTCATGAACACACCGCTGCGCCGAGTCGGGCTCGCGATGCTCGGGATGATCATCCTGTTGCTCGCCAACGCCACCTACATCCAGATCATCAAGGCCGACGACTACCGCAAGGACGCCCGCAACCAGCGGGTGCTGCTGGAGGAGTACTCCCGGGAACGCGGCAAGATCATCGCGCGGACGCCCAACGGCCAGATCCAGATGCTGGCGACGGTGTCGCCGACCAACGACCGGCTGCGCTACCTGCGCCAGTACACCAACGGCCCGCTCTACGCGCCGGTCACCGGGTACTACTCGGTCCGCTACGGCGCGGGTGGTCTGGAGCGGGCGGAGGACGAGATCCTCAACGGCTCGGACGACCGGCTGTTCGTCCGACGGCTCTCCGACCTGATCACCGGCCGCGACCCGCGCGGCGGCAACGTCGAACTGACCATCAACCCGAACGTCCAGCAGGCCGCCTATCAGGCCATGGAGAAGCAGGGGTTCGCCGGTTCGGTGGTCGCGCTCGACCCGAAGACCGGCGCGATCCTCGGGATGGTCAGCACACCGTCCTACGACCCGAACCCGCTCTCCGCGCACGATGGCGCCACGCAGGAGAAGGCGTGGAAGACCGCCAACGACGACAAGCGCAAGCCGATGCTGAACCGGGCGATCTCCGAGACCTACGCCCCCGGTTCGACGTTCAAGCTGGTCGTCGCCGCGGGTGCCCTCGAAGACGGCAAGACCAAGGACGACCAGGTCACCGCGACCGACAAGCTCGCCGTCGGCGGCTCGGAGCTGCGCAACTACAACCGCGGGTTCTGCGCGGGCAGCCAGACCACGGTGACCATGCAGACCGCGCTGTCGCTGTCGTGCAACACCGCGTTCGCGCAGATGGCGCACGACCTCGGTTCGGACAAGCTTTCCGAGCAGGCGGCGAAGTTCGGCATCGGCGAGAACGACCTGACCATCCCGATGTCGGTCGAGCAGTCCTGCATCGGGCCGTCGACCGCCTGCATGGAGATCACCGACAAGAACGCGCTCTACCAGAGCGGCATCGGCCAGCGCGACGTCCGGCTCACGCCGTTGCAGAACGCCGAGATCGTCGCCACGATCGCCAACGGCGGCGAGCGGATGCGCCCGCAGATCGTCAAGTCGGTGCTGGCCCCGGACCTGTCCGAGATCGCCAACTTCGACGAGGACAGCCTCGGCCGGGCGATGGACCGCGACAACGCGACCCAACTGCGCGACATGATGATCGAGTCCGAGGCCAAGACCGGTGGCGACGGCAAGTCCGGCGGGCTGAAGATCGCCTCGAAGACCGGAACCGCGGAAACCGGCCTCGACTCGAAGAACACGCCGCCATTCGCCTGGTACGTGGCGTTCGCTCCGGCGGAGGACCCGAAGATCGCGGTCGCCGTCATCGTCGAGAGCAAGGACGTCGCCGCGACCGGCGGCAAGCTGTCGGCGTCCATCGGCAGGGCGACGATCAACGCCATGCTCGCCGGGGGGAACTGACCATGCTGACCTCCGGACAGCTCCTCGCCGACCGCTACCGCCTGACCAGGCGCATCGCGGTCGGTGGGATGGGCGAGGTCTGGGAGGCCGCGGACACCCGGCTCGACCGCAAGGTCGCGGTGAAGGTCCTCAAGCCGGAACTGTGCGGCGACGCCGAATTCCTGCACCGCTTCCGCAACGAGGCCCGCACGACCGCGTCGATCAACCACCCCGGCATCGCCGCCGTGCACGACTACGGCGAGACCGCGGCGATCGTCGACGGCCCACAGGACACCGCGTACCTGGTGATGGAACTTGTCGAAGGCGACCCGCTCGCGGGGGTGTTGGCCAAGGAGGGCCGCATCGGCGCCGACCGCACCCTCGACATCCTCGAACAGGCCGGGCACGCGTTGCAGGCCGCGCACGAGCGCGGGTACGTGCACCGCGACGTCAAGCCGGGCAACATCCTGATCACCCCGGCGGGCGTGGTGAAGCTGACCGACTTCGGCATCGCCAAGGCGGCCGACGCGGCCCCGGTGACCAGGTCGGGGATGGTCATGGGCACCGCGCACTACATCGCTCCCGAGCAGGCGCTGGGCCACGAGGCCGAACCGGCCAGCGACGTGTACTCCCTCGCGGTGGTCGGTTACGAATGTCTCACCGGACGTCGCCCCTTCCTCTCGGAGAACGCGGTCACCGTCGCGATGATGCACATCCGCGACATGCCGCCGCCGTTGCCGCCGGACGTGCCACCGGGTGCGCGCGCGATCATCGAGGCGACCCTCAGCAAGGACCCGCGCCAGCGCTACGGCAACGGTGGGGAGTTCGCCGCGGCCGTCGCCGCTGTCCGCGCGGGCCGACCGCTGCCCGCGCCGTCAGGTCTCGCGATGGCAGGCGCGCAACAGCAACACGGTGGGCTTCACACCGGAACCCACCCTCGGATGATGCCGGTGCCGCCGCCCGGCCACGCCACTCCCGGCTCCGGTTCGTTCGGCATGGGAATGCCGCAACCGCCCCAGCGGCACGGCCGGACCGGGCTGTGGATCACCATCGCCATACTGGCTGTCGCGCTGATCGCGGCGCTGGCGTTCGGCCTGCCCGCGATCATGCGGTCCAGCGGCGACTCACCGAACGACAACGCGCCACGTGGTACCAACGAGATGACCGAGCCGTCGGACAGCCAGGAACCGGGCGGGCGACCGGGCTCGGAGTCGACGAGCAAGCCCGCCCGCCCGACGACGCAAACTTCGTCCGAGGACGATGACACGGTGACGATCATTCCGACCCGTTACGCCAAACGGCCCGCGGACCAGGTGCAGCGCGAACTCGCCGACCTGGGTCTCGACGTGGTCGTCGTGACCGAGAGCGGCGCGACCGCACCGGACGAGTCGAACTGTCTCGTCGCCGACATCAGCCCGTTGGGGCAAGTGAATCGCGACTCGATTGTGACAATCGTATGCAGGCCATCGGTTGGACCGCCAGGATGAGTACGAGGGTGGTGGCGTCAAGGAGCGGCGCGCAGCCTCCTCGGCTCGGAGGCGGACAGCAGGCATGATGGGACAGGACTTGACTAGGAGCGGGACTACGCACCGATGACCACACCGCGACTGCTCTCCAACCGCTACGAGATCGGCGAGACGATCGGGTACGGCGGTATGTCCGAGGTGCACCTTGGCCGCGATGTCCGACTCAGTCGTGAAGTCGCGGTGAAGGTGCTGCGCCACGACCTGGCCAGGGACCCACAGTTCCAGGAACGGTTCCGCCGCGAGGCGCAGAACGCCGCCGCGCTGAACCACCCCGCGATCGTCGCCGTGTACGACACCGGCGAGACCAAGATCGAGACCGGTCCGCTGCCCTACATCGTCATGGAGTACGTCGACGGGCGGACCCTGCGCGACATCGTGAAGACCGAGGGACCGCTGCCCGGCCAGCGCGCCATGGAGATCATGGCCGACGTCTGCGCGGCGCTGGACTTCAGCCACCGGCACGGCATCGTGCACCGCGATGTGAAACCGGCAAACGTGATGATCACCAAGACCGGCGCGGTCAAGGTGATGGACTTCGGCATCGCCCGCGCGCTCGCCGACGGCCAGGTCGCGGTCACCCAGACCGCCGCGGTGATCGGCACCGCCCAGTACCTGTCGCCCGAACAGGCCAGGGGCGAGACGGTCGACGGCCGAAGCGACGTCTACGCCACCGGCTGCGTGCTGTTCGAACTCCTCACCGGCGAGCCGCCGTTCACCGGCGATTCCCCGGTCGCGGTCGCCTACCAGCACGTGCGGGAGGACCCGAGGTCGCCGTCCGCGGTCAATTCGCGGGTCAGCCCCCAACTCGACGCGATCGTGCTCAAGGCGATGTCGAAGGGCGCGGCCAACCGCTACCAGTCGGCGGCCGAGATGCGCACCGACATCGTCCGCGTCCTGTCCGGTCAACGCCCGTCGGCACCGATGGTCATGACCGACGAGGACCGCACGGCCGTGATGGGTGCGGGCCGTCAGCCGGAGACCAGGGGCAGGCACCGCCCCGAGGCGCTGGCCGATGACTACGACGACTACAACCGCTATGACGATGACGACGAGGACCGGCGCCGCAAACGCAAGATGTGGCTCATCGTCCTGATCGCCCTGGTCGTCGCGGGCATCATCGGGCTGATCTTCGCGTTGACCTCCGGCGACGACCCCGAGGCACCGGGAACCGAGTCGTTCTCCCTGCCGGATGTGAAGGGTCAACGCGATATCGCGGCCCAGCAGTTGCTGACCGAGCGCGGCCTGGTGACCAACCGCGAACTGGTCCCCTGCCAGCCGACCCCCGACGGCCAGAACGGCGCGTGCGGGCCGGACAGCATCGGCATGGTCATCGACACCAACCCGATCGCGGGCACCTCGGTCGCCAAGGGCGACTCGGTCACCCTGCGCATCGGATCGCCCCCCGGCAAGGTCAACGTCCCCGACCTGACCGGCCTGACGAAGGAAGCGGCGATCACCCAGCTCCAGGCCGGGCAGCTCCAGGCCTCGACGGTGGTCGAGGAAACCGAGGTCAGCGACGACAAGCAGGTGGGCACCGTCGTCGGCCAGGACCCGGCCGCAGGCCAGTCGGTGAACGTCGGGTCCCAGATCACGCTGACGATCGGCAAGGCCAAGGAGGCCGCCGAGGTCCCGAACCTGATCGGCCAGGACTACGACACGGCGGCGAAGAATCTTCAGGAGTACAGCTTCAAGCCCCAGCGCAAGGACGTCTCGTCGGACAAGCCCGTCGGTACGGTCATCGACCAGGCCCCGAAGAGCGGCAAACTCAAGCCGGGTTCGACGGTCACCCTGAGCGTCTCCAACGGCGACCAGATCGAGATCGAGATGCCCGACCTTGAGGGCAAGACGGTGTCCGAGGCCGAGAAGGCGCTGCGCGACCTCGGCTGGTCGGGCACCATCAACACCCAGGAACGTTTCGTCACCCGGGAAAGCGAGGTCGGCAAGGTTCTCGACCAGGAACCCGCGGCAGGCCGAAAGCTTCCCAAGAACGCCACGGTGACGGTGCTGGTGGGCAAGCAGCCAGGTGGAGTG
>JALZNB010000592.1 GCA_030857905.1 Actinomycetota bacterium | reverse complement strand
GCCGCCGCGGGCGCCCGCGGCGATCCGCACCGGGGTGCCCTCGAAATCGCCATCACAGCCCGACACCGAGCTCGTCACGCTCAGTACGACCAGCAGCACCGTACCCAGTCGAGAGATCCGCGCCATGCGCCGATGGTGCCAGACCCGGATGCCGGGTGGTGGTCATCGGTCCGAGAAGGCCGCGTACCCTCGGAAACCGAGATGAGCGCGCGCACCTACCAAGTACGCACCTACGGGTGCCAGATGAACGTCCACGACTCCGAGCGGTTGTCGGGGTTGCTGGAGGACGCGGGCTACGTTCCCGCGTCGAGCGGCGATGTAGCCGATGTCGTCGTGTTCAACACGTGCGCGGTGCGCGAGAACGCGGACAACAAGCTCTACGGCAACCTCAGCCACCTCGCCCCGGTCAAGACCGCGAACCCCGACATGCAGATCGCCGTCGGCGGCTGCCTGGCGCAGAAGGATCGCGGCGAGATCGTCAAGAAGGCGCCCTGGGTCGACGTCGTCTTCGGCACCCACAACATCGGGTCGCTGCCGGTGTTGCTCGACCGCGCGCGGCACAACCGGCGCGCCCAGGTCGAGATCATCGAGGCGCTTGAGGTCTTCCCGTCCTCGCTGCCCGCGCGCCGCGACTCGGCGCACTCGGGCTGGGTGTCGATCTCGGTCGGCTGCAACAACACCTGCACCTTCTGCATCGTGCCGTCGCTGCGCGGCACCGAACGCGACCGCCGACCCGGTGACGTGCTCGCCGAGGTCGAGGCGTTGGTCGCCGAGGGCGTGCTCGAAGTGACGCTGCTGGGCCAGAACGTCAACTCCTACGGCGTCGAGTTCGGCGACCGGCTCGCCTTCGGCAAGCTCCTGCGCGCCTGCGGCGACATCGACGGCCTGGAGCGCGTGCGATTCACCTCGCCGCACCCCAAGGACTTCACCGACGACGTCATCGCCGCCATGGCCGAGACGCCGAACGTCTGCCACCAGCTCCACATGCCGATGCAGTCCGGTTCGGACAAGGTGCTGCGCGAGATGAAGCGCTCCTACCGCTCCGCGCGCTATCTCTCGATCATCGAGAACGTCCGCGCGGCGATGCCGGACGCGGCGATCACCACCGACATCATCGTCGGCTTCCCCGGCGAGACCGAGGAAGACTTCCAGGCCACCCTCGACGTGGTCGCGCGGTCCCGGTTCTCCGGCGCGTTCACCTTCCAGTACTCCAAGCGCCCGGGCACTCCCGCTGCGGAGATGGACGGACAGGTGCCCAAGAAGGTCGTCCAGGAGCGCTACGAGCGGCTGGTCGCCCTGCAGGACGGCATCGCCTGGGACCTGAACAAGGAACTGGTCGGCCGCACCGTCGAGATCGTCGTGGCCACCGGCGAAGGCCGTAAAGACGCCGACACACACCGGATGAGTGGCCGGGCCCGCGACAACCGGCTGGTGCACTTCGCCCCCGGCGACCGCGACATCCGTCCGGGTGACGTGGTCGAAGCCGTTCTCACCTACGCGGCGCCACACCACCTCGTCGCCGACGGCGAGCTGGTGTCACACCGGCGCACGCGCGCTGGCGACCACTTCGAAGCGGGTATCCGCCCCAAAACCTCCGGCGTCGGCCTCGGCCTGCCGAGTTTCGGACAGCCGCCGCCTGCCGCTCCGGTTGGCTGTCCATGAGCGACATCGTGGGACTGCGTCAGGAGATCGAGGCGGTCGAACGCACCACCAAGCGTACGGTCGACATTGGCGGGCGCGCGGTCGTCATCGCGATCGCGGTCTTTGTGCTGATCGTCGGACACCTTCTGCCATGGATGGGTACCGCTGCGGGCTGGCAAGTTCTTCTCGCTGACGGCGACGCGGCAGGTAAAGCCGGCATGGTGCCCCGGCTGTTCGCCGCGACATCGATGTTGTTCGGCATTGGTGCCTCGGTGCTCGCCTTGATGACCCGGCGCTGGGTACTGGCGTGGATCTGCGCACTTGGTGGCTGGTTCGCCGCTGTTGACGGACTGCTCGCTATCTGGACTCGGCAGTCATCGGCTGGACTTACCTCGCCTGGGCCGGGTGTCGGACTGGTCATCAGTGAAGTCGCGATGGTTGTTCTTGCCGGGTTGTGGTTTCGGACGGCCTGGTCTCGTTCCTGAGCGGTGCTTATTGGTTGGCGCCGGTGGCTGTTGTCTGATTGGTTGCTCTTCTTCTCGCTTACTCCTTTTTGCCTCCAGGGTTGTCGGGTAGTTCTTTTTTTGCTGGCTTAAGAATTGTTGGGTAGCCTGCTCGTCGTTTTTTCTGGTGCCACAAGGATTATTGGGTGGCTTGCTCCCTCTTTTTCGAGTGTCTGGCCCTGGGCTGGTGTCGTCAAGGGCGCCTTCGGCGTCGCTTCGCGATCGTTCCGACCCTTGACG
>JALZNB010000581.1 GCA_030857905.1 Actinomycetota bacterium | reverse complement strand
GGGGTGAACGACCGACGAGGTCGCCGCTTCTTGCTGCCCATGGGTTCCATGATGGGACATCCCTTCGGGGACATGCGTCCCCTGATCTCGGATGTCCGTCAAAGCGGGTCAAGCCCACGGCTGCGTCGGTGGAGCAAGCGATCGTCGAGTGCGATCGGCTGGGAGACGACAAGTTCCGCTCGACCTACGGGTTTGGACCTGCGAAGGGGCTCGTGCTGGTCCGCGACGGTCGCGAGTACGACTCGAAGGCGATCATTGGCGTTGCTCATGGCTTCGCGACCGGTACGTTTTTGCGTTCAGGTGACTTCAGTGGTGGCCTAGCCACTGCGGTGCGCAAGCTTCAAGAGCTGGGGTTCGACGCTCGCGACATGCGCGGTTTGGCCAGGGCGAGCACGCCCGCGACCTTCGGGGCAGTCCCTGGGCAACCTCCGGGAACAACCTATGAGAGCCGGAAAGCCGCGTCGGACGCTCGTGTCCATCGTCCGGTGCAGGCGGGGATCTGCGGAACCCTTCTACATGGCGCCGAGTCCATCGTCGTGTCTGGCGGCTATGAGGACGACGAGGACTTAGGTGATCTGATCGTCTACACGGGTCACGGCGAGCAGAACCGTCACACTCGGCAGCAGACCGGGGACCAGAGTTTCGAGGTCCCGGTGAACGCAGCATTGGTGACGAGCAAGCTGTCGGGCATATCGGTGCGAGTTATCCGCGGCGCCTACAAGGGCTCACAACACGCTCCGGCCTCGGGATACCGGTATGACGGGCTGTTCCGGGTTGTGGACGCCTGGCAGGAAACCGGTCGTAGCGGGTTCAAGGTCTGCCGATACAAGCTCGTGAAGGCTGACACCGAGACCGGGCGCGCTCCAGACGAGTTCGTCGACGCGCCCGTGCCGAACGGGTCGGCAACTCCCGGTCGCCGTCAGTCGACGATTCAGCGCGTTGTGCAATCCACGCGGGTATCGCGGTACGTCAAGGAGGCCCACGACGACACCTGTCAGGCCTGTCAGACTCGACTGATTGTGGGTGGCCGCGGGTACTCAGAGGGGGCCCACATTCGTCCGCTCGGAAAAGGACACAACGGTCCTGACGTTGCCCAGAACGTGCTGTGCCTCTGCCCCAACTGCCACGTGTTGTTCGACAACGGGGCCCTGCTGATCGACGGAGACATGAACGTCTGGGTCAACGGGGCGCAGCGAGGCAAGCTGGTAATGAAGGAGCGGCACTTCGTCGCTGCAGAACACCTCGCCTACCACCACGAGCACTACGCCGCCGCCTCTGAGGAAACGGTCACTCCCGCTGCTGCGCAGTACGAGAGGTAGTCGCGCGCCGCGGGTTCGGACGCCCGTACCGCTCCGACAGGCGTTGGTCATGACGAGGTCCGGTCACCGCGCCGGGTGTACGCTGCTGGCTGATCGATCTCCGGGGAGGGGCAGCATGTCGAGTCCGGCTGAGGTAGAGCGCAAGGTCCGTCAGCTCGACAACGACGTCCAGTCGATCTACGAAATGTTGGCCAGGATCGAGGCCACGCAAGCGCGGCAGGGCAACCGCCTGGGCGAGATGGACGGCAAGCTAGACGCCATCCTCGACATCCTGCGAAGTGGCAGCTCGGAGAAGGCGTGATCAACTCGGTCGCCGATCGCTAAGCG
Organism: Actinomycetota bacterium; assembly: GCA_030857905.1. Taxonomy (GTDB): domain Bacteria; phylum Actinomycetota; class Actinomycetes; order Mycobacteriales; family Pseudonocardiaceae; genus Actinokineospora. The sequence goes on along the minus strand of JALZNB010000581.1, from coordinate 11,527 downwards.
ATTCCGCTAGCGCATCCACACGGCGCACGAGGTCGCCTGCTGCCGTCCGAAGCGCGATCAGTTGTGACCGGATATCGGCCGGACACTCCTCTGGGTCCTTTTGGTTCGCCTGTGGAGCGTTGACCACTCGGCCTGACCTCGGCTTCGCGTCGACGACACCTTCGGCAACCAGCACCTTCATCGCTTCGCCGATCGTGAACACGCTCACGTCCCACTTCTCGGCAAGCTCGCGGGTACTCGGCAACACCTGACGATCCCGGAGAACGCCCGACCGAATGTCCTGCCTAATGCTGTCAGCTATCCGCTTGTGTAGTGGTTCACCACTCGTGTTCACGCCTTCCACCACGGCGTGCCATCCGCATCATCCTTCGCGGCGCGGCCGACCTGGATAGGCGCTAGTTGGCCGACCGCAGCCGGATCACCCGTAACCGAAAGCCCGACTGCGCGAATCGCCTCGACACGTTGGAGAGCAATCCGCCGACCGTCGCTGCTTCGTTCGCGCCACTTTGCGCTCTTGTGCGTCTGACGGCTGTGAATGCGGTAGAGCCAAGTTGTGTCCGGCGAGTTGTGCCCGTCCACGCACTCTGAGAGCGCGCTGAACATGATGACGTCGTCGTCGACCGGTGTTCCGCCCCATCCCCCGAAAGCCCTTACGAGCGACGTTCGCAGCAGCAGTCCGGCGCAGTGGATCGGCCAGTTCCCGTCATGCTCCATCGCCCACGTGTTGACAACTCCCGCGGGGACCTGACCAAAGGGCAAGGCGGACTCGTACTGTCGTCGTGAGCCGTCCGGCATGAGGTCATCCGCCTGCCCGACCGCCCAGTGGCACTTAGGGTCGTCAAAGAGCGGCAGCAGCGTTTTCAGAGCCCCCGGCAGTAGCAAGTCGTCGTGGTCGAGCACCTGCACGACGTCTCCGGTTGCTCGCGTGAGTGCCAGGTTTCGCGTCGCAGCGATGCCGGTCGGGGCCTTGTTGGCGGCGTACTTGATGAACGGGATGCCCGCGACCGCGCCCGCGAGGCTGGGCACCTCGCCGTCTTCCTGGACAAGCCACTCCAACTCCCAGCCATCGGGGAGTTCCTGCCGGGTGACGCTCTCGATCGTCTCCGCGAAGTACTCGGCGAGTGGGGCGTACGCAGCAGTGATGATGGAGATTCGGCGCGTCATCGGGAGCTTTCCCATCGTGTGAGCGGTGTGTGGAAGGTAAGCATCGTGCGGTCTGCTGGATATTGCGCGTCCGTCACCTCGACGACCCGTTCTGAGATGTCGAGCGAGATACGGCGGACCCAGAGGAGCGGCGTTCCGTCTGGCAGGTCCCACGCTTGAGCCTCCACCGTCGTAGGCATCGCCGCAGTGACGTAGTCGATGACCTGATCCACCTCGATCCCGACGGTATAGAGCTGGTGCATGGTCCCGCCCGGCCAAGCTGCGTTGGCTGGGTCCGAGATGTCAGGGTTCTTGCTGGCGATATCACCCGGCAGCCAGGAGACCGACCACGCGGACAGGACGCCCGTCTTCTTGTCACGGTGGGTGTACTCGCGTCGTAGAAGGGCAGTCCCTTCCTGGACTCGAAAGGCGTTGGCAAGGTCCAGGTCTGCACTGACCATTGAGTACCGGGCCTCGAAGTCGAACCCGTCGAGCGACGCGCTCATGTCGTCCTCGGCAAGACCGTGACCCCGGCGGATCTCTTCCGGCTGGCGCGCTAGATCCTTCTCCATCTGATGCCGCGTCGAGCTGCGTTCAACACGTCGCGGTGCCGGTCGCACGGTCGGCGCTTTACCTCTGCCCCCAACGACTAGACCCTGTTGCTTCAACAGGCCAATCGCAGCGCGCGCCGAGGTGATCGAGCACCTGTAGTCGCGCGCCAGCTCGTGCAGGGTTGGCAGCGAGTCGCCCGACCGCAGTACGCCAGTCTCGATTTTGATCCGAAGATCGTCGGCGATGTGTAGCGCTACCGGCTGGTGCGCGGTCGTCCTTCGAGGTTCCATGCATCCATCTTAGTGCATGTTTGCAGGTTTGCGCGCAAACTACTTGCACTCTTGCCATACCGTATGTAACGTCAACCTTGTCAGTTTGCGGGCAAACCCGCAAAGTAGCCACGGAGGTTGAGATGCTGAAGAACATCCCGGTTGAGCTGAGCGGTCACAAGGTTCAGGTGACGGAGGCTCCGACGATGAAGATGAAGCAGGACGACAAGACGGGTGAGTCGACCGTCGCGACGTCGTTCAACGGGGAGACGTTGTTCGTGGTGAGCGTGTTTGTGAAGCCGCTGCCGGATGCGAACGGCCGTGTGGGTAAGGGTTCTGAGGTGAAGGTGACCTTGGAGACGGACCCGGGTGAGATCGCGGAGGGTTCCCGGGTGGAGCTGATCAACCCGCGTGTGTCGCACTGGGAGATGAGCGGGGACGGTCGTACGTCGTCGGGTTTGTCGTGGAAGGCGTCGGGTTTGAAGCCTGCGGCCTAACTGGGTCGCTGGGGACTGGGGTTCCGCGCGAATAGGTCGCGCCGGATGAATTGACATTCTTTTAAGCCGTTTCGTTGGGCTGCTTGTTGTTTGAGAACTCCATAGTGGGCCGATCTATGCCTTTTTCCGGCGCGTATTCGTTGCGTGTCGGACGGAGACATTGGCCCCCGGCCGCATTTTGTCCGGGGGTCTTTGTGTCCGAGGGAATAGGGATGGAGGGAGTGACAGTGACGCGACGGGTGGATCCGGCACGGCTGCGCCGCCGATTGATGGTGCGTGTGGAGCGGGCTGGTCAGGAGATCCCGCCATGGGCGGACACCGGTTCGCCTGAGTGGCGGGCGGGTTTCGCTGAGGGGCTGCGGATCGCGCGGCAGACGATCAGGAGGGGGTGAGAAGTGGAAGCGTTGCGGGAGTTGATAACCGGGATCGACGCGGCGGCCAGGTTGCTGCCTGAGGAGTCGGAGAACCGGCGTTGCCCGGCGAGGGCGGCGAAGTTCGAGGTGGCGGCGTTGATGGGGCGGCTGGCTCGGATCGACTGGGAAGCGGACAACATCGACGGACAGGACGGTAGTCATGGCGACGAAAACTGAGACGGCGCAGGAACGGTACGTGGCGCTGGTATCCGCGCTCGATGACGTTCAGGAATCGTTGGATGACCTGGACAAGCTGATCAAAAGGTACAAGCCGGTGTCGGCGAACTGGCGGATGAAGGACAAGCGCGAATTGCAGGCGCTGCGCCGAAAGGCACAGGACAAATTGGACGACATGCGGGAAACCGCGAAGAAGTACGAGGCGGACATGGTCGCCAAGGAATGGAGGGCCTGACATGTCGCACCAGGTGCTGACCGCGTTGGACGCGGTGGATGAGTCGATGCGGAAGCTGAACACCGCATACGACGAGATCAAGATCCGCCGCGAGTTCTTCGCGGTCACCTACCGGCAGCTCACCAAGGCGGTGGCCACGTTGTCGGTGGAGGTCGCCGACAACGCGGGGGCCTTCGAGTAGCCAACAGAACACAACATTCGCGACCGGCCCCGTCCCCTGGTTTTGAGGGTGGCGGGGCCGGTCGCTGTCTGAGGGAAAGGGAGTGACCGCGATGAGCGCGGACGGTAAGACGAGCAAGCGCAAGGCGGGTAGGGAAGTCAAAGCGATCAAGTGGGCGGTTCGGCACCCCGGCGTCATGGCGGTGCCCAGCGTGGCCACTGCCACGACCACGACCCTCGGTGCGGAGACGGTGCTGACCTGCGGTGGCTGGGTGGCCGGTGGTCTCGGGATCGTCTGTGGGGCTTGGTACCGGGGTCACCCGGACACGTTCGACCGGTTCGCCGCCCCCGTCATGCGGGCGTGGCGGCGCCGGTGGGTGACCTACGTGGGGTTGCGGTGGAAGCGGGCCATGGAGGACTGCCACCTGTTCACCACCGACCGCCGCACCGGGGAAGACCGGTTCCCGCGGCTGCTGCGGGTCCGCTCCTACTCGCCGAGCATCGACACCCTGTTCGTGAAGATGGCGCGCGGTCAGGCCCTGTCGCACTTTGAGGCCCGGGTCGAAGAGCTGAGGGTGGCGCTGAAGGCGGAGCGGGTCGCGATCGAGAAGGTCAAGCCCCGGGTGATCGGGCTGATCGTGCAACGCTCGGAACCGTTCACCGAGGTCATCCCGGCCCCGGACATGCCCGGTGAGGTGGACGCGGTCGACCTGGCCCGCGTTTACATCGGTGACACCGAGGACGACACGGACTGCCGGATCTCGGTCGAGGGTGATCACGTGTTCATCGCCGGGGCCACCGGGGCGGGTAAGAACAGCATTCCGCTCTCGGCGTTGCGGGCGATCGCCCCGATGATCCGGGCCGGGTTGGTGCGGCTGTGGCTGGCTGATCCGAAGCAGTCGGAGTTCGCCGCGTTGCGCCCGATCGCCTACCGGTACTCCGCAGTGGTGGAGACCGATGACGAGGACGAATACTCGATCGTCTCCCTGATCTCGGAGTACCGGGCGGAGATGGAAGAGCGGCAGCGGCAGATGGCCGCAGCAGGGCAGCGCTCGTTCACCACCTCCGAGGAAACCCCGCTGGATCTGCTGATCCTCGACGAGATCGGGGCGATCACCGCCTACAGCGACATCGCCCGGTCGGTCCGTAAAGACCTCGCGGTGATCATCACCCAGGGTCGGGCGGCGGGTAAGCGGGTGTGGGGTTTGGTGCAGGAACCCACCAAGGACACCGTCCCGATCCGGGACCTGTTCACCCTGCGGATCTGCCTGCGGGTCACCGCCTCCTCCCAGGTCGACATGGTCCTCGGGGAGAACGCCCGCCTACGCGGCGCCCTGGCCGACGAGATCCCCAACATCCCGGACACGGCCGGTATCGGCTACGTGATGCGCCAGCGATCCCGTGTGCCGCAACGTATCCGCGCCGCCTACGTCGATGACACCGAACTGGCCGAACTGGTCGAGTTCGTCCGCCCCGGGCTGACCCCGGACTCACACCTGAAAGTGGTGGCCTGATGTTCACGCTGATCCGTCTCGCCCTGGCCGGTGCCCTGATCATCCCGGCCACCGACTACCTGACCTCCCCCACGGAGATCCCCGCGTTCGCCCTCTACGTCGCACTCGTGCTCACCGTGCTGTTCGTCTCGTCGCTGTTCCGCACCCGTACCGAGAAGGGAATCTGACATGACCATGATCATCGGTCCGGCGCTGGACATGACCGAGAACTACGACACCTGCGGCTACTGCACCAACACCGGCCACCCCGAGGACACGACCGAACCGTGCCCGATCTGCCGGGGCTGCGGCCTCTCGCGGCTGTGCCCCACCTGCCTCGGGGTCGGACACCACCCCGACTCCGAGAACACCGCCTGCTGGACCTGCGACGGCGCCGGGGAGGTGGCCTAGATGTTCGGCCCGGTCACCGATCACGAAAGGCGCGGCTGGCAGATCCGCGACGCGCGCACCCTCCTCAACCTGATCAAGGACAGCGGCAAACACGACCTACCGCCGCTGGCCTGGCGACTCAGCCTGGGCGGCCTGACCGGAGAGGTCATCTGCGACTTCGACGACCGGCAGGCCACCTTCGACCGGTGGGCCGAGTTCCTCGGCGCGGTCCGCCGACCGGAAGGCCCTCACATCAACGGGATGCGGCGACTGTGGGCCGTGGCCGAACGAGTCGGGAAGCGCCGCGCCAAGGTCGGGATCATCGCCAACCTGTTGCCCGACCCCTGCCCGTCCTGCGACGGGGACGGCGACACCGGCTCCACACGGTGCACCGCGTGCGACGGCACCGGAAGCAAGAAGGGGAACTGACCATGTGGAACCTCGGATTTCGGTTCTGGTCGACCTGGCAGCACGTCAAGATCGCCGGTCTCGGCCTGCTCCTGGTGATCCTGGTCTACCGGGCGCAGGGGACCTCGGTGCTGTTCTGGCTGGTCCTGGTGGCCACCCTGGCCGCGACGGCCGGTGCCCGGTCGGTGCTCGGGGACCTGGCCCGGCGTGAGGGTGTCAGCAAGGGCAAAGACAAGGCGGGCAAGCGGTGAGCGCCCGAAACGGGTCGCCGATCGACAACTCGGTCGTGTCGACGCTCTACGCGGAGAAGGGGAACCGGGAGGACTTTCGGCGGCTGCTGCGTGCGGTCAAGCGCGGTGAGGTCGGGTTCGCGTGGTCGGGTATCCCCGCCGCCTATGAGTTCACGCTCGCAGACCAGGAAGTCCTGGCCTTCTTGGCCGAGTGTGGCTGCATCATCGAGGACTACCGGACCAGAGTTCGTATCGACGGCGAAACCGCCGTGGTCGACTGGTTCTGCCTGTCCCCGCGCGGAACCGCCCTGCTGGACCTGTTGGACGACGGGAGGGTGGGGCGCGATGGCACAGCATGACCACCAGCTCGACATGTTCGACTTCGACACCCCGGCCCCGCAAGCCGGGGTGTCCGCTTCTCGGGATACCCCACCGGTTCGGGGCAAGTCGCGGGCACGGGCCCCGCAGCGACCGGACATCGTCGTGGACGTGCTCGCCGAGATCCACACCGGCCTTCTGGGTCTGCTCGATGACAGCGACCGGGTGATGGTCTTCGAGGACGACGACCGGGTCCGCGTCGCCCTGGATGAGGACACGGTCCTGTCGCTGCTGTCGCACGGCTACGCCGAACGCCGACCGCCCCGCGACACCGTGTCCTGCCTGCACGGCATCACCCGCAAACCGGTCACCCCATTGCGCCTGACCCGGTCGGGGCGGGCGTTGCTGAACCGCTGGGGCGCGCTCAAACCCATCTGACCCGCGCACCGTTGCGGCATAACGAAAGGAGGGACACCACAGTGTCCACCAAGGACAGGAAATGGTCGGTGGTGGACGTGACCCGCATCGGGATCGCCGCCACCCTCGGCGGCATCGGCGGCGCCGCCGGGTTCAAACACACCCACGACTGGGCCGTCGAGAACGGCCAACACGGGTGGCTCGCCTGGGCCGTGGCCGTGGTGATCGAGGGCATGGCCGTGGTCGCCGGGTTCGAGATCCAACGCGACCACCGCAACGGCAACCACAACCGCATCACCTTCCCCATCGTCGTCCTGGTGACCGCGTTCGCCGTGCAGATGGCCTCCCAGGTCTCCCAAGCCCGCGACACCCTCGCCGGGTGGCTACTCGCCGCCACACCCGCACTCGGGTTCCTGATCGTGGTCAAACTCCTGATGCGGTCCCCGACCGGAAAGGTTCCCGCGGCTTCCACCCCCACCACACCGGCACCGGCCGAACCGGCGACACACACAACAGTCCCGGAACCAGTCCAGGAACCTGTCCCGGTCGCACCTGTCGAGTCGGCTCGGGTTCCTCGGGTCAAGCTGCCCCCGGCCATCGTCGAGAAGATCACGACCGCGATCAGCACCGCCCGCGCGCAGGGGCGCGAACCCACCCCGGCCGACATCACCGCCGTGGTCAAGCTGCCCGATGCGCTCATCGCCCAGGTGCTCGCCGAGCACGCGACCCCGGTCAACGGACACACGATCCCCTAACCCCGCACAACCTCAAGCGGGGCACTGCCGACCGGGTGGTGTCCCGCTTCTCGTTGCACCCCAACAACTTTCCAGGAGGTAGCCGCATGTTCACACTCGATGACCGGGTGACCGCCCGGATTCAGGCCGACGACTACCACGACTGGCGCGCCCGGGTGGAAGCCATCGGCGGCTGCGCCCGACCGATCCGCCTCACCGGTGGCTACTCCCTTGTCGACACCACCACCGGCAGCGTGATCCACGACCACGACGGGGACGTCATGGTCCCGTGCAACAACCGCCGCGAGTCGGTGTGCCCGACCTGCTCGGACCGCTACGCCGCCGACGCCTTCCACCTCGTGCGCGCCGGACTCGTCGGCGGCTCCAAAGGGGTCCCGGAGACCGTCACCGCGCACCCTCGGGCGTTCGTCACCCTGACCCCACCGTCGTTCGGGGCGGTCCACAACCGGGCTCTCACCGCCAGCGGGAAGGTGCGGCGCTGCATCTGCGGGTCCTCCCACCACGAACACGACACCTGCCTCGGGGCGCCGATCGACTCCCGCGTCTACGACTACACCGGGGCCGTCCTCTGGCAGGCCCACACCGGTCTCCTGTGGTCCCGCTTCACCCAAGCCGTGACCCGCGCGATGGCGGGCCTGGTCGGCATCCCGCAGCGGGTGTTCAAGAACCACGCCCGGCTCTCCTACGGCAAGGTCGCCGAATACCAGCGGCGCGGCCTGGTTCACTTCCACGCCGTCGTCCGTATCGACGGCCCGGACGGACCTGACTCGCTGCCCCCGGCCTGGGCAACCCCCGAACTCCTCGACCAAGCGGTCCGCGCCGCTGCCGCCTCGGTGGAGGTCGAGACACACCGGCCGGACGGCGCCCTGCTGCGGCTGGCGTGGGGCTCACAGGTCGATGTCCGCACCATCGCCGCACCCCAGGACACCGACGACGGCGACGGGATCAAGGACCAGGCGCTAGCCGGGTACATCGCGAAATACGCCACCAAGGGCACCGGCACCAGCGCGGCAGCGGACCGGCGGATCCGCTCGCAACTGGCCATCGACCACCTACAGGTCTCCGACCACCACCGCCGCATGATCCAAACCGCCTGGGACCTCGGCGGCCTGGCCGAGTACGAAGACCTCAACCTGCGCCGCTGGGCACACATGCTCGGCTTCCGGGGCCACTTCCTCACCAAGTCCCGCGCCTACTCCACCACCTTCAAAACCATCCGGGGCGACCGGCGCGCGTTCCGCCTCGCCGAATCACTCCTGGCAGCCGAACTCGACCCGGAAACCACCCTGCTGGTCAACGACTGGCAGTTCACCGGCAGCGGCTACCGCGACGACGCCGAACAAGAACTCGCCGCCGCCATATCCACCCGCGTCCGCGATCAGCGCGTGCGCAAGTACCGAGAGGAGAGCGACCATGTCAAAGCTCTGGGGGATTAAGGAACTCGCCGACTTCCTCGGCATCCCCATTCAGACCATCTACCAGTGGCGCACCAAGGGCTACGGCCCTCCGGGGCGCAGAGTTGGAAAGCACGTGAAGTACAGCCCTGAGGACGTCTACGTCTGGTTCGCCCGGCAACCATTGGAGACGTTCTGATGGCGCGGGTGTGGATCTATGACCGCTCGAACACGAAGCGGTACAAGGACGCGGTTCAGAAGGCAAAGCTGGCTCGTCGGGAACCGCCGGGACGGTGGATGGTTCAGTACTACGATCTTGCGGGCGACCTGCGCTCTGAGGTCTTCTCCACGAAGACACCCGCTGAGACCAGACGGTCGACGTTGGAGTCTGCGCTTCTCAGCGGCTCCTATGTGGACCCTGCCAAGTCAAGGGTGCCGCTGGAAACGGTGGCCGAAACTTGGCTGAGTTCACGCAACGGGCTAAGGCCCTCGACGTGGTGGAAGTACCGGGGACTGCTCGACAATCACGTGCTGCCCCGCTGGGGCGAAGTGCCCTTGAACGCCATTTCCAAAGAGGACATCGGTGCCTGGGTCGGGAAGTTGGTTCGACCTTCGAGCGAGGGCGGCAGCAGCCTCGGCGCGTCGCAGGCCCGGCACGCCTACCGCGTGCTCAGCATGATCCTCATCTGGTGTGTGCCGGACCGATTGCCTCAGAATCCGGCGAAGGATGTCGAGCTTCCGATCCCCCCAGAGTTGGAGCACATTTACCTCACCTATCGGCAGGTCGAGGCGTTGGCGACGGCGGCGGGCACCCTGACGACCAAGTACGGGCGGCCGACCGCCCACGCCGACATCAACAGGGCGTTCATCCTGTTGCTGGCTTACACGGGGCTTCGGCTTGGGGAGGCCGCCGCGCTCCGGATCAAGAACGTCAACCTGGAGAGCCGACGAATCCGGGTCGTGAGCACGTTCACCGAAGCCAAGGGCGGACTGCGGGAGGGTCCACCGAAGAGCGGTAAGAAGCGGACGGTGGCGCTGCCGACATCGCTCGTGCCGATCCTGCGGGACGTGATCGGGGACCGCCCCGAGGATGAGTTGCTGTTCACGACCGGGCGGGGGCAGCCAGTGAGGGCGAACAACTGGCGTCTTCGCGAATTCGTTCCGGCTGTCGAGGCCGCCAAGCTCAAAGTGCAGGGGCTCACCCCGCACAAGTTGCGCCACACTGCGGCGTCCCTCGCGATCGCCGCCGGGGCTGACGTGAAGGTTGTTCAGCTCATGCTGGGCCACGCCGACGCGTCGATGACGCTGAACGTCTATGGGCACCTGTGGCCTGACCGGCTCGACGAGGTGGCGGACGTGCTGGACATCCGCCGAACGGCGGCGCTGGGCGAGGAGGATCGGGCCGCGTAAACGAACGAACCGCCCTGGGGCATGTTGTGCATATGTTGCACAGCCCTAGGGCGGTTCGTGTTTACTGTCGACTGGAAGGCGGCCTACCTGCGTAAACATGTCTTCCGAGTCGGGCTGACAGGATTCGAACCTGCGACCCCTTGACCCCCAGTCAAGTGCGCTACCAAACTGCGCCACAGCCCGGCCACACCTCGCTCTCGCGGGGTGCTGGATCAGCGTAGCGCACCGGTGTAGTGATCTTTGAATCGGGGCTGGACGCTGGGTCAGATCCAGTCGCACTAGAACGTGCGGGTGGACAGCAACGTGCCGATCGTTGATCTGGGTGGCCGAAAGTTGCACTACGTTCGGCGGGAGCGGGGTGCGAGGCTATGGCGGATCACCCCTGAGTCACCTCGAACGCGATTTCGACCGTCGCGGCGTTGGCGAGGGCGACCGTGTCGACGCCGCGTTCGCGATCGCGGACCTGGCCGACCCTGCCGCGACGGTATCGCCGCGGTCAGGTTAGGACAGTACGCACGTGCTGGGACCGGCATGGGTTCGGCTGTACCAGATGGTCCCTCACTCGACGCGGACGGTCAACACCCGCGCGGCGATCCCCGTGTGAGCTGTCCATCGAACCTGTCCGCGTTGTCCACGGCAGCGAGGACGAGATGGTGGCGTCGATGGACGCCGAACGCATCGCGAGCCTCGTGCCGCGGGCCACGTTGGAGTTGCCGGGCATCTGTTCTAGCGCGCGCTACGACTTGCGTTGCTTCTTTTCGCGCACTCGCACGGAGATGCGGACCGGGGTGCCGGTGAAACCGAATTGCTCGCGCAGCCTGCGTTCGATGAATCGTCGGTAGCCCGCCTCCAGGAAGCCTGAGGTGAACAGCACGAATGTCGGCGGCCGGGTCTGGGCCTGGGTGGCAAAGAGGATTTTGGGTTGTTTGCCGCTGCGGACCGGGGGTGGGGTGGCGGCGACGAGGTCGGTCAGCCAGGAGTTGAGTTGGCCGGTGGACACTCGTGAGTCCCACGAGTCGAGGGCGGTGCGTAGGGCGGGTGCGAGTTTGCGGACTGAGCGGCCGGTGAGCGCGGAGACGTTGACCTTCTCCGCCCACGGCACGCGGACCAGGCCGCGCTCAAGTTCACGGACCATCTGGTGACGCCGTTCCTCGTCGACCAGGTCCCATTTGTTGAACGCGAGTACGCATGCCCGGCCGGACTCGACCACCATCGTCAGCACCCGTAGGTCCTGTTCGCTGATGACCTCGCTGGCGTCGAGCAACAC
>JALZNB010000579.1 GCA_030857905.1 Actinomycetota bacterium | reverse complement strand
GTTGGGGTGTCTGGTCCCCCTGTGTCAACTCGCGTAGCTGTGCGCCTTCCGGGGTGGGTGCTTGTGCCATGCACTGTCCGCAAGGCATACCGGTGAACCGGTCGAGCAGCTCGGCATCGGCCGGCGCGAGCTTCGATCCACACCAGGCCGTCAGCATCTCCGGCACTCCATCGGCTACGTCCCGCACCGGAACAAGGTGCGCCACGCGTCGCGTGTTACCGACGTTGTCGCTGTGTCGTAGCCGGATCAACATCACGGGCTGCGACACGTGGTCGACGTCGCTTGTCTCAGTCATCGGTTCCGCCTTCGTTGTTCGCTGAACAGGCGGGCGACCCAGCCTGGACGCGTGTGTTTGTGTCTGGTGGATGGCCGCCCGATGCGTTGGGAGGCAGGGCGCATCCGCGTCCACGCCAGCAGAAACGCTCCGCAGCGCTGGCAGTCCGGGTGCGGTGGTGCCTGTGATGGTGCTGGTAGTAGTCGTGCGCCGCACACGGTGTCGTAGATGCCTGTCCGACAACCGGCGACCTGCTCATCCCGCACAGCGTGGTCGCGACTGTCCATGAAGGTCATCCAGATCACCGGGGGCGGCGTGACCTGTGTCGTGGTCATCGACACCGCCCTCGGACGTGGCGTCCGATGTCGCGGACGGTCATACCGATGCTCAGCAAGGCGACCGCGCCCACGATGATCAGCACCCACATAGATCCCATGGCAAAGCCTTTCCGTACTTTGTTCGAATGATGGGTATCGGTTACCAGGGTTGGTCCATCCACTTAGGTCGTCTTTGACGCAGGCCACGTGCTTCCAGGTCCGCTATTTCCGCCGCGTTGTAGGCGTCGAGCTTGGCCACCAACGCGGGCAAGCCGTCCAGATACAGCGGCCCGAACGCCTCCAAACCCTCGCGAGTGAAAGTCATTTCCACGATGTCCCCGCGAAGGCCCACAATCGTGGCCGTGATATCTTCATCTCCCACTTTATAGACAATTTCGCACTTGCCGATCGATAGCAACGTACCTATACGCAATCCATCCTCTTCGCCGATCATCACTGCACTCCCTTTGTCTGAATCAACGGCCCCGACCACCGAGACCGCCCCCACACCCCGACGAGAGACGACCGCGGGAGCATCCGCACCCCCTCGCCACACCACGACCCCGGCCGCCGAAATCCTCGGTTCACCGAGACATCTGGCCCGACGCTCAGGTAAGGAGCGGGACACGGGTTGGCAACAGGGGTTGAGCTGCCGCGCCGCGACCGGTACTGGGTGCCTTGACCAGACAAGCGATTTTGACCGCGTCAATCCACCGCGAGGACGTCTGAAGATCGCCACTAGAACGTCGCACATGGGCGCTTCACCTGCGAGAATGCTTCGATCACCTGATACGGTGGACTAGTCGTTTACAAGAGGTGATGACATGGGTCGACGGCCTGAGCTGGCCGCCGCACGGCGAGCGGCGGGTTTTACCCAAGAGGGACTGGCGGAAGCTCTGCACGTCGCCCGGACAACGGTGATCCGGTGGGAGACTGGCGAGAACGCGCCGCTTCCCTACCTACGCCCCAAGCTGGGCCGGTTGTTGGCACGCTCACCGAATCAACTTCAGGAGATCATCGAAGGGGCACCAGTTGGCGGGCAGGCTTGGCCTGAACTCGATGCCGCTTTCGGGTGGCTGGATGAGCGTGCTGGCTGGAGATCGGGCGTCAGTGCCCGCAAGGTAGCGGATTGGCTGGTGCGACCCGGCCGGCCCGTGCCAACGCTGGCAGGCCGAAGCCGCATCGCGGACACGCTGACGCGGTACTACGGCGCGAATCAGACTTATCGCGTCCGGTTGGACGGTGTAGATGTCGTAACTTCAATTGCGAGTCAATCGAAGTGGACCGACCTTCGCTGTCGGTTGACCGCCGACACCGATCGCGCGCGCGTGCTGACCGAGTCCCCGGTCTCACCACTTGGCAACATCCTTGTGAACGCCGCTGTGGGACGACTCGCCGACGCTGCCACCAGAAACGTGCGAATCAGAAACGCGCCCATCTACTGTCTCCGCGATGTCGACTTCACAGAAGCCATCACCGCCAAGTACACGCTTGCGCCTTTCGCTGAGTATGCGCTAACCATGGATCTGATGGAACGGGAGTTGGGCGACGCGATCGAACTGGGGAAGCTCGGAAATCTGCCGCTGCGGGACGCTTACTTGCCTGACATGGACAGCGTGTTCGACCTTGGTGGGCGGTTGTGCGCCGGTGGTGTCGTGGCGTTGTGTGCGATCGCGCGGCCCGCTGACACAGAGCGCGGCCCGAAAGATTACATGATCTTGGTCCAGGAGCGGTCCGAGCATGTCCTCAACGCGCCTAAACGACTTGCCGTGATCCCCAAGGGGTTCCACGGACCGCTCGTCGACTACAGGGCCGATGCGCGAATTGGGGCGACACTGCGTCGGGAATTGGAGGAAGAACTCTTCGGTCGAACCGATGTCGACAGCACGATTGGGACAGCGAAGGCCGCCGCGCCGATGCATCCGACTCGGCTATCTGAACCGATGCGGTGGCTTGCGGATGACCCTGATCGCGTTCGTGTCGAATGCACGGCGTTCGGCCTGAATCTCGTCAGTGGAAATTATGAGTTCGCCAGTCTGATCGTGATTGATGACGAGGAGTTTTGGCCGCGATTCGGCGGGCATGTCGAAGTCAACTGGGAAGCGTCAGGGCTGCGCCAGTATTCGACACTGGACCGGGAGATGATCGCAGAACTGATCGCCGATGAATCGTGGAGCAGCGAAGGGCTGTTCGCCCTGATTCAAGGTCTACGGCGACTGCGTGAGCTTGACCCGACCAGGGTGCGACTGCCGTCAGGTTGCTGACGGCCAACGAACGGTCATCACAACAGAATCGGCCATGGCCTCCCACGAGTGATCGACTCCCGCGCTCCACATGATGTAATCGCCCGGACGTTCCATCGTCTTGCTGCCACCGGTGATATCGACGCGGAAGTGTCCTTCCACCAACAGAACCAGAGTCGTGCGCTGATCATCTGACGTCCACTCGGGACGCTTGTCGCCCGCCGGATGGATGCCCCACTTCACCTCGACGTCGTTGGTCGAGCGGACACCCTCGGACGGATCGATGAAAGATCCGACAAGCCACCCGCGTGTTGGCTGTCCATCGTCTGCGGCGTTGCCGCTCGACCATCCGTGGCTCACTATCGAATCTCCCATTCAATCTGTGGCAAGTTCACCAGCTGTCCGCCAATTTCGCCGAGACGGTGAAGTCCTTGCGTCATCGCGAACAGCCCTTCGTTGCTCCACGCTACATCACCGATCAATTTGGTCAGCAGGTCGGCATCGAGTGACGAATATCGGCGCAATATGGATGCTTTCCAATTCGCTTCGATCATCCCGCCGAATTGCGTCCAGAAATCTTCGTCTTCGATGACAATCGGGCTGGCAAATTCGTAGTTCCCGCTGACTGAATTGAGGCCGAAACCTGTGCATTCGAGTCGCGAGCCGGTCGGCATCTTGCATAAGCCTCGCGCGGGTCGACACGAGCCACGCGGCGGGCGACGCCCACCCCGCCTCTGCCCGCTCTCGCCCTACGAACAGAACGAAGTTATCGCCCACGTGTCCGGCGCGTAACGGACGTGGGGCTCAGGTACCGCAGAAGGTCTGGTAGGCGGCGCCGAAGTCCTCGGGGGCGGGGGCCGCGTGGCGATCGAGGCCCGGGCGCTCGTCGTAGGGAGTGGTCACCGCGTCCAGGAGTTGTTCGAGCGGGCCGAGGTCGCCCTCCGTCGCGACGGCGAGGGCCTCCTCGACGAGGTGGTTGCGGGGGATGTAGACGGGATTCACCCGCGCCATCGCGTTGGTGTCCGGTCCCAAGGCCCGCCACCGAGCCATCCAGCCATCGATCCCCGCGAGGTCGAGGAACATCGCGCGCGCCGGTTCGGCATCGGCGTCGCCGAGGCGGCGGTAGAACGAGGTGTGGTCGACGTGGTTCTCCTGAAGGAGAACAAGGAGCTCGTCGATCAACAGTGAGGTCACCGCGTCGTCGAGGGCGTCGGGCAAGCCCAGCTTGGCCCGCATGCCAGCCGACCAGACACTGTTGTACTGCCCGCGGAACGCGCCGAGTGCCTCGACCGCCAGTGCGATCGCCTGTTCCTCATCGTCGGAGAACAGGGGGAGAAGAGCCTCGGCGAGCCGCCCCAGGTTCCACTCGGCTATGACCGGCTGGTTGCCGTAGGCGTAGCGCCCGTCGTGGTCGATCGAGCTGTACACGGTGGCCGGGTCGAAGGCATCCATGAACGCGCAAGGCCCGTAGTCGATGGTCTCGCCCGAAATCGTCATGTTGTCGGTGTTCATGACCCCGTGGATGAAGCCCACGAGCATCCACCTGGCCACCAGTGAAGCCTGGGCGGAGACCACCGCTTCGAACAACGCGAGATGACGGTTCTCGGCCGCCGCCGCGGCGGGGTGGTGACGGGCGATCGCATGGTCGGCGAGACGACGCAGGAGGTCGACCTCGCCCGTGGCCCGCGCGTACTGGAAGCTGCCGACCCGCAGGTGACTGTGCGCGACCCGCGCGAGCACCGCTCCGGGCAATAGCGTCTCGCGGCGTACCGAGCGCCCGGTCGCCACCACGGCCAAGGACCGGGTCGTCGGTATCCCGATGGCGTGCATCGCCTCGCTGAGGACGTACTCGCGCAGCATCGGACCGATCGCCGCGAATCCATCGCCGCCTCGGGCGAACGGTGTTCGTCCGGAGCCCTTGAGGTGAAGGTCCCGCGGTTGACCGTCGGCGTGGACGATCTCGCCGAGCAGGAGGGCGCGACCGTCGCCAAGGCGCGGGGAGTAGTGCCCGAACTGGTGACCCGCGTAGGCCTGAGCCACCGGAGTGGCACCCGCGGGAACGTGATTGCCGACCAGCAGGCACACCCCCTCGGAACTTCGCAGCCAGCCGGTGTCGAGCCCGAACTCGGTGGCCAGCCGCTCGTTGAGCACGAGCAGCCGCGGAGCGGGAGCCTGCTCTGCCTGCCAGGCGAGTGCCATCTCCGGGACCGCGCGGGCGAAGTTGTCGCCGAGGGCGATGGTGGGTAGCGGTGTGATGCTCACCCCGTCAACGGTACGTGGCCTCGTGGTCGCGTCGTCTCGACGACGTCACCTGTGACCGGGGCGGCCACTGTTTCGATCACCGAGGGTGGGAAAGTCGAGTTTCCTCGCTCGGCATCAGGGGTACCTGGCCGGAGTGAAGATAATCAACGTGAAGAAGACCATCGCCGTTGTCCTCGCCGGGTCCGCGCTTGTGCTGAGCCTGGGCTCCTCCTGCGGGAACTCGGAGGAGCCCGACGACCGCCCAGGCATCGAGGACACCGACGATGAGGGTGACGACGACTGATCAAAAGAGGGCGGTCGCCCGCTACCTCCGTCGGGCCAACATCCCTGACCAGGTAGGGGAGCCGGTCGTCGTCAAGGCCCGTGATGGCTTTGTACCGCAACGGCCTCTTCGCTGTAATCGTGTTCTATCGCAAGAACACGATTGGCGAAGAGGCCGTTGTCCTACGTCCGGGCACCAAACTCGGTCCCACCATCCACGCACGATGCTTCTGTCGCGACGCCGATCAATCGCGCATTAGTTGCTGTTGCCCGGCTTCCACCCGAGGTAGTTGGCGAAGTAGCCGCGGCTCACGTGGCCGATGCGGCCGTTGACGCTGGTGGCCCAGACGCCGCCGTTGCCGTCGGAAAGACCGACGTGGCCGAAGGACGAGATGTTCCAGAAGACGAACGCCCCCCGGGGCGGGTTGGTGCCGGTGTGGCGGGCACCGTCGGAGGACCTCCAGTGCGCGATGGCGCTGGCGTGGTGGGTGCTCCGGTCCCAGGCGAGGCGCACCGCGCGCTCGCAGTAGCCGTCGTGCTCGGTGCTGCCCTCGCGCGCCCGGAACCAGCCGATGGCGCCTTCGACGGTCTGCAGGGTGCCGAACTCGTCGCTGCCCGCGGGCAGAACAGCGCTCGGGTCGGCGATGTCGGCCGATGTGATCTGGCTGTACACCTCGGGCCCTGCGGTCGCGACCGAAGGACCGGTTGCCGCCGCTGTTCCGGCACCGCTGATCAGCACCGTGAACATCGCGAGTGAGAGCACGGCCGCACGGGGACGTCGCTTCATCGAAATATCTCCTTCTCTCGCCCGCGCCGGGACCGCGGCAGGCGTGGTCTGGACATCATCTTGGTTCCATCGCAACTGGACTACAGTTCTGTTGGAAAGTAACCGTTTGGCCTAGTATTGCGGGACTGTTCCCGGATCGGTGTTTCCGGCCCGACACTCTGGGCCGAGATCCGGCGTGATGGGCACTGTGAGTGCTGACATCGGATCTTGTGGGCCGACGGGAGAGTGAGTCGAAACCGGTGCGGAACTGTCGCCGGAGCAGGCCGCGACGGCGCCGCCGATGTTCACGGCTGGGGCGAGGGGGCGGCGAGGTCGAACTACCACCCGCCGAGTTGGTCGTCCGCCGTTCGACCGCGGCACCCTGATTTCCAGGCACGGACCTCCTGGCCAGACACCAGGCACAGACCACATGGAGACGCGATGAAGCGCACCCTGTTACCCATGCTCCTCGGCGTCACGTTGGCCGCGACCGCCGCGTGCGGAGACGGTGGCACCCCCGCCGCCGACGCTGCCGCCAAACGCGGTCCGATCACCATCTGGTACTCCAACAACACCGACGAGCTCACCTGGGGCAAGTCGATGGTGGAGGCATGGAACTCCGCGCACCCCGACCAGACGGTCACCGCGCAGGAGATCCCGGCGGGCAAGACCTCCGAGGAGACCATCGGCGCGGCGATCACCGCGGGCACCGCCCCGTGTCTGGTGTTCAACACCGCACCCGCGGCCGTGCCGCAGTTCCAGAAGCAGGGCGGGCTGGTCGCGCTGGACGAGTTCCCCGGAGCTCGCGACTACATCGGGCAGCGCACCGGCGAGCGGGCCGCCCAGTACCTGTCCCCGGACGACAAGTACTACCAGCTCCCGTGGAAGTCGAACCCGGTGGTGATCTTCTACAACAAGAAGGCATTCGCCGCGGCGGGCATCGACCCGGACACGCCACCGCTGGCCACCCACGCCGAGTTCCTCGACACCGCGCGGAAAGTGGTCAAGGGTGGCGGTGCGCAGTACGCGATCCTGCCCGCGCCCAGTGCCGAGTTCTTCCAGTCCTGGTTCGATTTCTACCCGATGTTCGTCGCCGAGAGCGGCGGCAGGCAGTTGGTGGAGAACGGCGAGGCGCAGTTCGCGGGCGAGGAGGGCCTGCGGGTCGCCCAACTGTGGCGGACGTTGTACGACGAGGGTCTGACCGGTCGTGAGAAGTACAACGGCGACGCGTTCGCCGACGGCAAGGCCGCCATGGCCGTGGTCGGCCCCTGGGCCATCCCGGTGTACGGAGACAAGGTCGAGTGGGGAGTGGTCCCGGTGCCGACGTCGCAGGGCACACCGGCATCCGAGATCCATACCTTCAGCGACGCGAAGAACGTCGCGATGTACTCGGCGTGCGCCAATCGCGCGACCGCGTGGGATCTGGTGAAGTTCGCCACCAGCAAGGAACAGGACGGCGCGCTGCTGTCCATCACGGGTCAGATGCCGATGCGCGCCGGGCTGGCGACGGCCTACCCGGACTACTTCGCGAGCAACCCCGACTACGACAACTTCGCCGACCTGGCCGAGCGTACGGTCGAGGTTCCCAACGTGCCGAACTCGATCGCGATCTGGCAGACGGTGCGCGACGCCTACTCGTCGTCGGTGATCTTCGGCAAGTCCGATCCGGCGACCGCGCTCGACCAGGCCGCGGACAAGGTCACCCAGCTCGCCGAACAGTCCTAGAGGGACGCGCGAGTGAACTCCCGTTCCGGTCCGGCTCGCCGGGTGACGGCCGTGTTCGGTCGTCACCCGGTGGGGCTCGTCCTCGCCTCGCCCTACGCCGTGTTCCTGGTCGTGGTCTTCGCCTATCCGCTCGGTCTGGCGGTGTGGATGTCCTTCCACGACTACTTCTTCGCCGCGCCGGGCGCGGTGGTGGACCGACCGTTCGTCGGATTCGAGAACTACGCCCTGGTCGTCACCGACCCGGCGGTACGCCGCGCGTTCCTCAACATCCTGATCTTTCTCGTGATCAACGTGCCGCTCACCGTCGTGCTGTCGCTGGTCCTCGCGTCCGCGCTGAACACGACCCTCCGGTTCCGCACGTTCTTCCGGGTCAGCTTCTACGTGCCGTATGTGACGGCGAGTGTCGCGGTGGTGGGGGTGTGGCTGTTCCTGTTCAACGCGGACGGTCTGGTCAACAAGATGCTGGGCCCGCTGGCCCCTGAGCCGTCGTGGCTGGTCAACACCGGCCTGGCGATGCCGGTCGTGGCGATCTACGTGACCTGGAAACAGCTCGGCTTCTACATTCTGCTCTACCTGGCGGCATTGCAGAACGTGCCCAGGGAACTCTACGAGTCGGCCGCGATGGACGGGGCGTCGCGGTGGTTGACCTTCCGTGCCGTGACGGTGCCGGGCGTGCGGCAGGCGACGACGCTGGTGGTGTTGTTGGCGACGATCACCGGCGCGAACCTGTTCACCGAGCCGTACCTGCTCACCGGGGGTGGTGGACCGGACGGGGCGTCGACGTCACCGGTGCTGTTGATGTATCAGCGTGGCATCGAACAAGGCAAGCCCGGTGTCGCCGCCGCGATCGGCGTGGTGCTCGTCATCGGAGTGCTGGTGGTCTCGCTCGTCAACCGCAGGCTGCTGGAAAGGGACTGACATGGCCACCCCGCGTCCGCGTGCCGCCCATCCGGCCGAGCGTCGACGACGTCGTCCGCTGCGCCTGGTCGCACTGTCCCTCGGTGCGCTGATCTTTCTGTTTCCCTTCTACTACATGCTCATCGGCAGCCTGCAGGACGAACCGAACACCTCACCCGCGGGCGCGCTGCCCGACCCGGACAACCTCACCGTGGCCAACTACGCCGACATCGACGCGCGGATCGACCTCGGTCAATCGCTGCTGAACTCCGGCATCTTCACCGGTGGAGTGCTGTTGGGCACGGTGATCTTGGGGGTGCCCGCGGGCTATGCGTTGGCCCGCCTGCACTTTCGCGGTCGTGGGCTGCTGTTCAACCTCATGCTGCTGGTGCAGATCATCCCGTTCCAACTGCTGACCATTCCGCTCTACGTGCTCATCGCGCGCGACTACGGCCTGGCCGATTCCCACCTCGGCATGATCATGCCGTTCGCCATCAACTCGACCGCCGTGTTCATCTTTCGGCAGTATTTCCTGCAACTGCCGAAAGAACTGTTCGAGGCCGCCCAAGTGGACGGGGCGGGCGAGTTGACCATCCTGCGCAGGATCGCCATCCCGCTGGTCAAGCCCGCGCTGCTCACGGCGGTGCTGCTGACCTTCATCGGACCGTGGAACGAGTTCCTCTGGCCGTTCCTCATCACCAAGCAGCAGGACACCCAGCCCCTCGCGGTGGCATTGGCCAACTACATGACCAACGTCGCCGCGCGAGCGACAAACCCTTACGGCGCTTTGCTCGCCGGGGCTTGTGTCCTCGCCGCGCCGGTCGTGGCGCTGTTCGTGGTCTTCCAACGCCACTTCATCTCCACCGATCTCGGATCCAGCGCGAAAGGCTGATCACGTGACCACTGACCGCACCTCCGATGTGCCCTACACCCTCACCCGCGTCGGCGTCCTGATGACGCCGGAACCGGGGAACGAATCCGAGGCCGAGGGCGTGCTCAACCCGGCGAGCGGCTTCACCCCGGACGGGCGGTTGCACGTGCTTCCCCGTCTGGTGGCCAAAGGCAACGTCTCCAGGGTCGGACTGGCCGAGGTCGACATACACGACGGGGTGCCGGTCGGCGTGCGGCGTCGCGGCGTCGTGTTGGCGCCGGACGAGGGTTGGGAGCGCGGACTCAACAACGCCGGTGTCGAGGACCCGAGGGTCACCTGGATGCCGCGGCTGGGCGTGCACGTGATGACCTATGTCGCGTACGGGCCGCTTGGCCCGAAACTGGCCCTGGCGGTGTCGGAGAACCTGGTCGACTGGCGGCGACTCGGCCCGGTGCAGTTCCGCTACCAACCGGGACTGGACACCGACCTCAACTTGTTCCCGAACAAGGACGCGGTGTTCTTCCCGGAGCCGGTGCCCGGCCCGGACGGTGCCCCGGCCTACGCCATGCTGCACCGGCCGATGTGGGATCTCGGCTGGTTCCGCGAGGGCGAGGGCGTGCACCTGCCCTCGGGCGTGACCGAGCCCCGCCCCGGCATCTGGATCTCCTACGTACCCGCCGACGAGGTCGAACAGGATCTGCGAACCTTGGCCTACCAACGTTCTCATCGGCTGGTCGCGTTGCCGGAGTACGGGTTCGAATCGCTGAAGATCGGTGCCGGACCCGCCCCGATCAGAGTGGACGAAGGCTGGCTGCTCATCCACCACGGTGTCACCGGGAAGGTCGGGCACCCGTGGAGTCCCGGTGAGCAGGATGTCAGCTACGCGGCGGGCGCCATGATCCTCGACCCGCTGGACGTGAGCCGAGTGTTGGCCCGTACCGCGGAGCCGCTGATGGTCGCCGAAACCGAGGACGAGCGATCCGGGGTGGTGCCCAACGTCGTGTTCCCCACCGCCGTCGAGGAGATCGCGGGCGTCCGCTACGTCTTCTACGGCATGGCCGACTCGAAGATCGGCGTCGCCCGGCTCGACCGGGTTTCGTGAGACACCCATCGTGCGAGAAGACATGCCCTGCAGTCTCGGCTATCCGGTCGTCGTCCTCGTCGGACTGCTCGGCACCGCGTCGGGGTCGACGAGGACGAGGTCGATGTCCCATTGTCCCTCGCATCCGCCTCGCCGCACGAGTGCCTGGCC
>JALZNB010000570.1 GCA_030857905.1 Actinomycetota bacterium | reverse complement strand
GAGTCAACACCTCCATCCACCCGCGCAGGGGCTCGTCGGTCAGGGGCTGCGACACCCGCCAGTGGTACCGGTTCACGGGCACGTCGACGCCTTCGTGGAAGGACACCATGCGGTCGATGTGGTCAGGTGGCAGGCCGAGGAAGCGGCACAGCCCGGCCAGGGCTTCAACCGGCCTCGTGACGAGATCTTCGTAGCGGAGCTCCCGGAACTGGTCCGGCCGATACCGGCGAGCGGCCCTACGGGCGCTGCGCATCGAACGCAACCACAGCTCCACGGCGGTGCGGACATCCCCGCCGTACCAGCCGAGCTTCTTCATGGACGCCACTGCCCCGCGCGGGTCGCGGACCACGTTAATGAACTGGGCGTCCGGGAACATCGAGAAGATCGACGGCAGGTGCAGTACGTACATGGGTCGCTTGTCGCCCCAGCGATGCGTGCCGTGGCGTGCGGCGAACAACTGAAAGGCCGTGCCCACGACCGATCCGATCGTGGGAGGAGCACACGACAGCCGTTGCACGGCGGCGTCGGCGTCGAGCCCCAAGCGCCGGAACTGGGTCGCCTGGGGATTGCGGACGATCCATTCGGCGAGTGCCCCCCGGTTGGCCTCGACCCGCAGGTCACCAAACCGCTGCCGGTCCCGGTACGTCTCCAGCAGGAAGCGGGTCTCCCTGGGAAGCGCCAGATCGGGGTGCGCGTGCAGCATCGACCGGAGCACGGTTGTGCCTGAGCGGGGGCACGCGCCCACGAAGACGGGGCGATCGTGCGCCCCCACGACGACAACCCGGTCGGCTGCCTCGCGGGCACGCGCCTTGGCGCTGCGCGCCAGTGCGGGGAATGGGGCCGCCCGCAACCTCAGCGGCCCGCAACGGCCTGCTCGCAGGTCCCGGACAGCAGCTCGCGACTCTCGTCGTACGCGTGCTGGGCCCTCGCCATGAGCTTGTCCGGCACCTCGATGTGGCTGTAGTCGTCGCGTTCCGAGACGATCTGTCCGGAAGAGATGAAGCGGGAGGGGTCACCGAACCTTGGTTTGCCGGTGAATTCGAAGGTGTCATATGTCGAACGCAATGGCCGGCCGAGCTTCAGGAACGAGCCGAGCGCCACCAGCGACGCGTCCGTGTCGTTGATCAGGCGGTCGGCCTCTAGGAACATGGACTGCCCCTTCTTCATTGCCGCCATCTCGTTGAGCCGCTGAAGACGCTTGACGTAGTAGTTGACAACCTTGGGCGGTTCACTCTTCCAATCAAGGTTCTGCCGCTTCAGCCCCATGGCGATGATGCTACGAATCGTCTGCTGAGGCTCCCGCACCGTGAACAGCGTGTAGACATCGTCACGCACCAGGACGTTCTCACGGACCTCGGCGTGGTTGTGCAGCAGCTTGTCCACGACATAGCGTCCGGACAGCCGCTGGCCATTGGACTCGCGGACCCGCCAAACCAGATCGAACAGGTCCATGTTGCTGACGTACGCCTTGTGCATCTCGACGTAGCCGGCCATGTCCGAGTGGCTGTTGAGGATGTGGCACAGCAGCGACGAATAGCTGCGCATGTGGCTCATGACGAACAGGTAGCGCCGAGGCGCCGCCAATTCCAGTGCCGCTCGTACCCGTCCCACCCATTCCTGCGAACCGCCGCGAAGCCGCCGGGCCATGCCCGCGGCGCCGGCGCCAACGGGACGGCGGCCATGGGGGCCGCGCGTGGGCGAACCTGCCATTTCCGTGCGGGACTCCTCCTGCCGACCGCCGGCCGGGTCGGCGTCCGGCGAGCTCCGTCAGCCCGACCTGGGTGCAGTCGCGACTCTGAGCCGAAACCACCCGCGGCGATGCTACATGGTCGTGCGTGCGGACGACCGACCTTGCACCCCCGGCCGCATCCCGTCGCTGACATGATCCCGGCCCTCGGGACAGGCGTCCGCCTCGGATGGCGGCTGCTAGGCTCGCGACCCGCAAGGCAAGGCCGCGCAAGACCGCAAGGCCGTCCGCTACTCGACGACATGGCGCTCCAGAACTGGACAGCTCTACATGCCGCGATTCAGCCTCATCGTTCCGGTATTCAACGTCGCACCCTACGTACGACAGTGCATCAGTTCCATCCTCGAGCAGCCGTTCGTCGACTTCGAGATCATCGTCGTGAACGACGCCTCGACCGACCACTCGTCTTACGTCGTTGCGGAGGCCGCAGGCGACGACCCCCGCGTAACGATCATCGATCTCGAGAAGAACGCGGGCTTGGGCAACGCCCGCAACGTTGGACTGAACGTGGCTCGCGGCGAGTACGTCCTGTTCGTCGACAGCGACGACTGGTTGGAAGCCGACGCCCTCCAGGCCATACACGACCGCATCGTAGAGACCAATCCCGACGTGCTGTTCTTCGACTACGCCCGGGCCTATTGGACGGGCAAGGTCCAGCGCAACGTGCTCAACCACATGTTCCGCCAGCCAGGCCCCGACGTATTCACCCTGCGCGAGCGTCCTGAGGTGATCCGGCTTCTGATGGTCGCATGGAACAAGGCATTCCGCCGGGACTTTTTGGGAGACCTCGGGCTGCACTTCGCCCCCGGCTACTACGAGGATCTCCCCGTTACCTATCCGGCACTCATGGCGGCGCAGCGGATCAGCTTGCTCGACCGCGTGTGTTACTTCTACCGACAGCGCCGCAAGGGCGCCATCACGAAAACCGTCAGTGAGCGCCACTTCGAGGTGTTCGCGAAGTACGAGGAGGTTTTTGCCTTCCTCGACGCCCATCCCGAGCTTGATGAGTTCCGGTCCGCAATGTTCCAGCGGACCATCTGGCATTATCTTATCATTCTCAACCGCGCCCGTGTCCCCCCCGAACTGCGCAGCGAGTTCTTCAACAGGGTCGCCGAGCACTACGCCCGCTGGGAGCCACCGGGCTTCCAGCCCCCTGCGGGTTTGGAGGGCCGTGAGTACGAGATGCTTCGACGGCGCTCCTACGCGGGTTTCCAGGCGCTGAAACAGACTCTTCAACTGCAGCAGGCTGTCCGAGCCAAGCGCCGGAAAGCAGCCAGACGACTCCAGACCCGCGGTCGGCGCCTGATGACGAAGTCCCGGCGTGCCGCCTATCGGATGTTCTTGCGCCAGCCGATCGATGAGCGGCTCGCCGTCTTTGCCTCCTACTGGTACCGGGGCTACTCCTGCAATCCGAAGGCCATCTATGAGCAAATGCGCCAGCTCGCTCCTCACATCCGCGGCGTGTGGGTAGTCAGCGACACGCGACACGGCGATATGCCGGAGGACGTCCCTGTGGTGGTGGAGGGCTCCCTTGGGTACTACCGCGTCCTGGCACAGGCCAAGTACTTCGTCAACAATGTCAACTTTCCCGACTTCGTCGTCAAGCGCCCGGGGCAGGTCCACGTACAGACGCAACACGGCACGCCACTGAAGACCATGGGAATGAGGCTGCACGATTTCCCGGTCGCGGCCAAGGGGATGAACTTCACCAAGCTCGCCAAGCGGTCCAGCCGCTGGGATTTTCTGGTGTCATCGAACGAGCTGTCGACCAGAATCTGGCGACGCGACTTTCCGTTCAACTACGAGATGCTGGAATACGGCTATCCTCGCAACGATGTGTTCTATGCCTACTCGCACGAGGATGTTGAAGCGATTCGCGCTGAGCTTGGTGTTTCGGCGGAACGGACTGCCATCCTGTACACACCCACATTCCGCGACTATCAAGTGGGGTTTCAACTTCATCTGGACCTTGCCCGGTTCTGCCGTTCCCTCGGCGACGAGTTCGTGGTGCTGGCTCGCGCCCATTATTTCTACCGTAGACATCCCGAACTCCGGCGACTTCAGGAGTCGGGTGCGCTGATCGACGTGTCAGCGCACCCGTCGGTGGAGTCGCTGTGCCTGGCCGCGGACGTGCTGATATCCGACTACTCGTCGATCACGTTCGACTATGCCAATCTCGGTCGCCCGATCGTTATCTACGCGCACGACTGGGACCTGTATCGCGTGATCCGGGGTGTCACGTTCGACTTGCTCGAGCAACCGCCCGGTGCCGTGG
>JALZNB010000557.1 GCA_030857905.1 Actinomycetota bacterium | reverse complement strand
CACCTGGCCACCGGCCTCGCCCCGGAGCGGGACGTCGAGAGCGGTCGCGGTGGTCTGGTCGATGGCCACCACGTCGTGCAGGTCGGCCCAGTGCAACAGGGCGTCCAACACATCATCGGCCGCGGCGGAACCGTTCAACCAAGCCGAAACCCACACCGCGAATGTCGCACTCGGAGTTGACACGGGAACCGAGGGTACGCGACCTGCCCGAGGGACCCCAGTCCAGCCTCGACTCCGCTCAGTTCCGACCCAGGGCGCGGGTCAGCAGGTCTCGGAACCGGTCGATGTCCCCGCTGTCGGAGAAGGCCCGGCCCGGCACCGGATGGAATCCGCCGGAATCGGTGCGCAGCACGAAGTTCCGCTCGGTCTCCACCCATCCGGCCAACTCGCGCACGACGAGGTCGCTGTAGGCGGTGCCGTCCGCGGTCATCATCCGAATCGATCGGTCGTCGACCTCGGCGGTGACCGTGCGCCCGGCGACCGGGTCGCGCTGGAACGCGCGCCGCACCGCGAGGGTGGGCAGGGCGGCGATCACCAGCGCGCAACCGATGCCGAAAAGCCCCGGCGCGACCTGGCCGATCACCAACAGCACCACGGAGAACGCCGCGAACGCGACAGCGAACCAGGGAACTCGGCGGGCGAAGGGAACGGTCGCTCTGATGCCGTCGGCCCAGTCGGCGGGGACGGGGTCCCAGCGCAACCGCAGTGTCATACCGGCGGATTCCATGGCGTCCACTCTATGCGCGCGCTCGTTGGTGGCGCGGGTGAACGAGCTACGGGGACGCGGCTCGCCTGGACGACCGGCTTCGAGAATGTGCCGGGGTGTCGATGAGGTATCCTTGACGGAGATGCCGTGCTCCCAGTAACCCCCAGGCTGGTTGAGCGCGGCATCTCTATGTCCTCTGTGTCCTCGGCTCCCTGGTCAGGGCAGGGCGGTGAGGCACATCCGCACCCCCAGTCGGCGGATCTAACCCACCGCCCCCGCAGCGCCGCGAAACCGATGCTCGCGTTCCCCGCACAACGCCGTCCGTGCTTCGAACGCGAGGGGGTCACCTCGGCTCGGAGCGCGAAACTGTTCAATCGACTGAACAAAATTACCATCTCGCTTCCCTCGGCCTCTTGTCAAGCCAGGGAGCGGGGTGGTTTCTCGGTGACATTGTTCATTTCAGTGAACAGCTTGGTACTGTCGTGACGAGCAGGGGGATGGGGCATGGACGAGCACCGCGTGACCGGTGGCGGCCTTCTGGCGGCCAAACTGGACGACTTGATCACCGAGCACTACCGCCGCCAGGGCCGACGCGTTCCCGGCACCGCCGCGATCGCCAGGGAGATCCGCGAACGCACCGGGCTGCCGATCTCCACCGGCACCCTGCACACACTGCGGACCGGGGGCAACGAGACCCCCACCGGCTCCCGGCTTCAGGCGCTGGTCACCTTCTTCGGCCGTCCGGCCGCCTTCTTCCTGGACAAGAACGCCACCAACGCCGACCTGGATCTGGCCGTCGCGCTCCGGGACAAGGGGGTCCGGGCGATCGCGCTCCGATCGGCCGACCTGTCCGAGAAGAGCAGGCGGGCGATTCTCGATATGATCGATCGGGCGAGGGAGATCGAGCGGATCGACACCGACGGGAAGGACCCGGCGGGCCGCTCCGGTGTCGCGGACTAGTTTCCGCGGGTGCCAGGTGCGGCGCAGGCCAAAGGATTCGAACGTGTCCCGGTTCTCGGTCGGCAAGGTGCGCAAGCGGTGTGCGGCCATGCTCGACTCACTTCGGCTGCCGCAGCCGTTCTCCGCATCGGCGCTGTGCGCCGCGATCGCCGAGCAGCGCGGGCGTCCCCTGTACGTGCACCCGATCGACGCGCACGAAGACTCCGGCGGTCTGCCCTGCGGTATGTGGGTCGCCACGGACATCGCGGATCACATCTTCGTGGAGCAGCACACCAGCGCGTTCCACCAGGACCACATCATCCTGCACGAGTTGGCCCACATGCTCTTCGAGCACAGCGTGGTGGACCTGTACGACGAGCCGGAACAGGTCGTGGTGGACGGTGAGGTGGACCCGTCGGCTGTGCGGCAAGTGCTGCTGCGCACCAGTTACACCACAGAACAGGAGCAGGAGGCCGAACTGCTGGCAAGCCTGATCACCGCGGCCGCCGCCGCCCGCCTCGACGCCCCGGCCTCGGGCACTCTCGGCGCGCTGGAGACCGCGATGGGATACAAACGTTGGCACGAGGGATGACCGGGTCCGATCAAGTTCGGTGACCCAGTGCCGAGTACACCGCGCGGAGAACCTCCATGCCGCGCTTGTCTCCGATGACGTACTCGCGGCTCCGCATGTGGTTGACGACATAGGCGATGGCCATGCGGGCGTCGAAGTCGACGACGACCAGTGAGCCACCCCAACCGTCCCACCACACGGTGTTGGGGTTGGGCAGCAGCGCGATGTCGGGCGAGTTGAGGGCGAAACCCGCGCCGAATCGCATGGGCGCACCCAAAATCAGGTCTCGGCCATTGGTCCACTCGCGCAGCGTCGACCTCGCCGTCTCCTCGGACATCAGTCGGACGCCTCTCGCCATGCCACCACAGGCCAGAACCGACTGGATCGCGGCCACCGACCGGGCGTTGCCATAACCGGCCACAGCGGGAATCTCCGCCGCCAACCATGCCGGGGTCCAACTTTCCCTCGGGGCGAAGAGAGTTCGCAACGGCGGGGTGTGCCCGGCGGTGGCCGCGTCGCGCGGTTCGGTGTGTTCGATGATCCGGGACAATCGATGATGTTGATCGGCGGGGAGGGTGAACCGGAAGTCCGCGCGCAGCGGACCGGCGATCTCCTCGGCGAAGTACGCGCCGATCGACCGACCGTAGACCCGGCGGACGACCTCGCCGATCAGATACCCCTGGGTAAGGGCGTGATATCCCGACGCCGTCCCCGGTTCCCATCTGGGTGCCTGCCGGGCCAGCGGTGCCGTGGCCTTCGACCAGTCGAACAGGTCGTCCACGGTCAGCGGTTCGTCCCAGTCGGGCAGGCCCGCCGAGTGGCTGAGCACCTGGCCGACGGTGACCGCGCCCTTGCCCGCCTCGGCGAATTCCGGCCAGTATCGGGCGACCGGGGCGTCAAAGTCGAGTTCGCCTCGGTCGGCGAGAACCAGGGCGCACATCGTCGTCATGGTCTTCGCCACCGACCAGACGATCGTGATCGAGTCCTCGTGCCATGGTCGAGTCCGCGCCAGGTCCGTGTGGCCGCCCCAGATGTCGACCGCCGGTTCGCCATCGATGTAGACGGCGATGGCGGCACCGACGTCCAGTCCACTGTCCACTGTGGACGACAACACGTCACGGACACCGCTGAACCGCTCCTGGTAACTGCCGTGTACCACGGTCATCCCCCTTGGGTGCGCTGACCGACGGGGGCATCACCCTCGACAGCCAATCGGTCCAGGAACGAACTCGTCACCGACGAGCTTGTCGCCGCGGCGATGCGGGTGAGGTAGGCGATCTCGCCGCGCAGGTCGTCGCCGCCCAGTTCCACCAACGTCAGGGCGCCGCCGTCCGGGCGCGCGGCCTTCCTGCGTCGAGCGGCGCTGATCACACAGGCAACGACCGCCGCGTCGAGGTTCGATCCCGGGGCGCCGTGTTCGGCGACGTGCGCCCTGGCGCGGTCCAGGAGTTCCCGGGACACGCGGCCGCCGAGAATGAGGATGGAATCCCGGATCTCGATGACGACGCGATAGAGGCGAAGATCCACCGCCCGTACCCGCCTCAGCACATCGCGCAGGCGATATCGCGAGGTGATCAGGGTGACCTCGGGCGTCGCCGAGGTGAGGTCACGCCACAGGGGCCAGAGTCTCCACAGCGCCCGCCTGCTCGCCAGGGTGCGCTGGATGCCCGGCACCATGGGGATCGCGGCGCCGGTCGCCTGGAGGATCTCCTCGACGCCGGTCACCAGCAACGTCCATTCGAGAATCGGCTCGGCGCGGACGACGACGTAGGTCAGGAACATGGCCCACAGCACGCAGGCGAACGCCGTGCCGAGCCCGAAGATGAACAGGGCCCACCGCAGAGCCCACTGTTCGGCTCGCCCGCAGTAGCGCCAGCAGGTCGCCACGACCGCGATGTCCGCGGCGAGGTGGAATCCGAAGAGGATCACCCAGTAGTGGGTCGGCAATTCCAGTTCTGGAGTCGCGACACCGTCGCCGGGCGCCATCGCGAGGTTGATCCAGACGAGTGTCACCGACACCGCGGCGGCGAACGAGAACAGGGAGGACTGATAACCGCGGTAGCCCACCGAATGCAGGACGAAGTGCAGCATGGCTGTCGAAGCGACGACGTCGCACAGGTGTTTGAACAGGACCACGGCGGTGACATCGCCGACGAGCCCGCCGAGTGCCTGGGTCACCGGCTCCATGTGCAGCGTGGTCGTGAAGGCGATCAGCGTGACGGCCAACCACAGCGCGCGCTGCTGAGGGTGGCCCACGGCCGCGGGCGCCCGCACGATCGCGACCAGCCACATGCAGGCCAGGCCCACTACGGCGACCCAGGTGAACATGCCTTGGTGAGCTCCGAATCCGACCGTGGGGACAGCGCGGCGAGGGCACCCCGCGGTCCTGGCGGGCAGGTGACTCGGGTGGACCGCGCGAGCCCGGGTGAAGATACCGCTTCGACCATGCCCGGATCGCTGTCCGACGCGCGTCGACGACGGTCGGACCGGCTCGGCCATTCACGCACGTGTCGGGCGCACGTGCCACCATCTGCGCATGAACAAGCCACGCGGCTCGGGGATGCGGCGGGTTCGGGAGAGTTCCACGGCCACCACGCTGGAGCTGTTCTTCGATCTGGTGTTCGTGTTCGCGCTGACCCAGGTCACCGCCCTCATGGCCGACGACGTGACCTGGAACAACCTGCTTCGGGGCGCGTTGCTGCTCGCGGTGGTCTGGTGGTGCTGGATCGCGTACTCGTGGCTGTCCAACGTGGTCAGGGCCGACGAGGGGATGGCGCGTACGGCGATGTTGGCGGCCATGGCCGCGATGTTCCTGATCGCGCTCGCCATCCCGGAGGCGTTCGACGATCTGCCGGGCGGTTTGTCCGGTCCGATGGTGTTCGCCTTCTGCTACCTGCTCGTGCGACTGGTGCACCTGGTGCTGTACTGGATCGTCGCCAAGGGCGACGCCGGACTGCGCAACCAGTTGATCCGGTTCTTCCCGACGTTGCTCGGCGGCACCGCGCTGTTGCTCGTCGCCTCCCAGACCACGGGCGCGACGCAGACCGCGCTGTGGGCGGGGGCCGTGGTGGCCGACTACGGCGGCACCCTGATCATCGGCGCGGGTGGCTGGCGGCTGAACTCGGCGCGGCACTTCGCCGAGCGGTACGGGTTGATCGTGATCATCGCGCTCGGCGAGTCGATCGTGGCCATCGGCGTCGGTGTCAACCACCTGCCGATCTCGTGGCCGATCGTGGTCGCCGCGCTGCTCGGCCTGACCCTGGCCGCCGCGCTGTGGTGGGCGTACTTCGACACCCACGCGTTCGTCACCGAGCGCGCCCTCGCCGAGACCAGCGGCGTCGAGCGGGCCAAGATGGCCCGTGCCGCGTTCACCTACCTGCACCTGCCGTTGATCATCGGCATCGTGATGCTCGCGCTCGGCCTCAAGAAGGTGCTGAACTACGTTGGCGGCGCGGACGGCCATGTCCTGTCCGACCCGCTCTACGGGCCCGGTCTGTGGGCGTTGACCGGAGGCACCGCGCTGTACCTGTTCGCCCACGTCGGCATCTCGTGGCGGTGTGGGCGGATGGTGAAACTCCAGCGGTTCTTCCTGGGGGTGTCGCTGTTGGCGATCACGCCGGTGCTGGCCCTGGTGCCCGCGCTCGCCGCCCTCGCGGTGCTGACGATGTCGGTGGTGATCTTGATCATGTTCGAGTGGGTGTGGTACCGCGACCTGCGCGAAGAGATCCGGCACGCTTCCGAGGAGCACGACGGTGAACCCACCGCGAGAACATGACAACAGAGGTCCACTCGACATCGACCAGACGGACGAACCTGCGTAGCGTCGTGTCGTGACCGTTGTGAACACTCCGCCAGACTCGTTGCCCCGCACTCTCGGTGCGCTGCGCGCCGAGGGACACGCGCCCAAAGGCGTCAAGACCGAGCTCAGGGACAACCTGCTCGCCGCGCTGCGTGCTGGCCGCGACCCGTGGCCGGGCATCGTCGGGTTCGACCAGACCGTGCTGCCGCAGCTCGAACGCGCGCTGCTGGCCGGACACGACTTCGTGCTGCTCGGCGAGCGCGGCCAGGGCAAGACCCGGCTGCTGCGCACCCTGGCGGGCCTGCTCGACGAGTGGACGCCGGTGATCGAGGGCGCCGAGCTGGGCGAGCACCCGCTCGAACCGATCACCACCCGCTCGCTGCGACTGGCCGCCGAACTCGGCGACGACCTGCCGGTGGCGTGGCGTCACCGCTGCGAGCGCTACACCGAAAAGCTGGCGACGCCGGACACCTCCGTCGGCGACCTCATCGGCGACGTCGACCCGGTTCGGGTCGCCGAGGGCCGAACCCTGGGTGACCCCGAGACCATCCACTTCGGACTCGTGCCGCGCGCCCACCGCGGCATCGTCGCGGTCAACGAACTGCCCGACCTCGCCGAGCGCATCCAGGTCGCGCTGCTCAACGTGATGGAAGAACGCGACATCCAGATCCGCGGCTACACCGTGCGGCTGCCGCTGGACGTGCTGCTCGTCGCCACCGCGAACCCCGAGGACTACACCAACCGCGGGCGGATCATCACCCCGCTCAAGGACCGCTTCGGCGCGGAGATCCGCACGCACTACCCGCGCAGCGTCCGGACCGAGGTCGACGTCGTGCGCCAGGAGGCCGACCTGGTCGCCGAGGTGGGCGAGCCACTGTTGGAGGTGCTGGCCCGGTTCGTGCGCAACCTGCGTGAGTCCACCGCCATCGACCAGCGCTCCGGGGTGTCCGCCCGCTTCGCCGTGGCCGCCGCCGAAACCGTGGCCGCGGCCGCGTTGCGCCGCTCCGCGCTGATCGGCGAGACGCCCGCGGTGGCCCGGCCGATCGACCTCGACACGGTTCCGGCCGTACTGCGCGGAAAGCTGGAGTTCGAGTCCGGCGAGGAAGGCCGCGAGACCGAGCACCTGGTCCACCTGCTGCGGCGGGCCGTGTCCGAGACCGCCCGCGACCGGTTCGCGGGCCTCGACCTCGGACCGTTGGTCGACGCCGTGGTCGACGGGCACTTGGTGGCCACCGGTGAACGGGTGCCGGGTTCGGAGGTGCTGGCCGCGCTGCCCGAACTGCCGGTGCTGCACGAGGTCGCCGCCCGCCTCGACGTCAACTCCACCGACTCTCCCGGCCGGATCGCCGCGGCTGTCGAGTTGGCGCTGGAATACCTGTACCTGAGCCGGAAACTGGCCAAGGACACCAACAACGGTGACGGGGGCGGGGGCGGCGTCGCGGTGTACGGGCCATGACCACGTTCAACTACGGGCCGTGGCACGACGGACCAGACCCGCTCGCGCCACCGGTCGACCTGCGCGCCGCGTTGGAGCAGCTCGGCAAGGACGTCATGGAGGGCGCGTCGCCGCGCTCGGCCCTCGACGAACTGCTGCGCGGGGGAACGCCGAACACCTCGGGGCTCGACGACCTGACCCGGCGGCTGTGGGAGCGGCGGGCCCGCATCCAGCGCAGGCACAACCTCGACGGCACCTTGCGCGAGGTGCGCGAACTGCTGGACCAGGCGCTCAAGGCCGAACGCGCCGCGCTGTTCCCCGATCCGGCGGACGACGCGCGCCTGCGCGAGACCCAACTCGACTCGCTGCCCCCGGGAACCGCGGCCGCGGTGCGGGAACTGGCCGACTACGACTGGCGTTCGGCCGAGGCTCGCGCCGCCTACGACCGGATCAGGGACAAGCTCGGCCAGGAGCTGATGGAATCCCGGTTCCAGGGCATGAAGCAGGCACTCAACCGGATGCGGCCCGAGGACACCGAGCGCATCCGCGAGATGATGGTCGATCTGAACGACCTGCTCCTGGCGCATCTGCGCGGCGACGACACCGACGAGAAGTTCGACCGGTTCATGCGGGCACACGGCGACTTCTTCCCGGAGAATCCGCGCACGGTCGAGGAACTGGTCGACGCGCTGGCCGCTCGGGCGGCCGCGGCCCAACGGATGATGAACTCGATGAGCGCCGACCAGCGCGGCGAGCTGTCCGACCTGATGGCGTCGGCGTTCGGCGATCCAGGGCTGGTCGAGCAGGTGTCCACATTGGACGCCAACCTGCGTGCGCTGCGGCCGGGTGAGGACTGGACGTCCATGGCCCGGTTCCGGGGCAAGGACGCTCTGGGCCTTGGCGATGGCGCACAGGCGATGACGGACCTGGCCGAGTTGGACGCGCTCGCCGAGCAACTCGCCCAGTCCTATCCCGGCGCCCGATTGGAAGACATCGACATCGAGGCGCTGACCCGCCAACTCGGTGACGAGGCGGGTGTCGACGCTCGCCGACTGGCCGAGTTGGAACGCGAGCTGCGTGCCCAGGGTCTGCTGGACCGTGCGGCTGATGGCACGCTTCAGCTGTCTCCCAAAGCATTGCGTCGACTCGGCGAGACTGTGTTGTCCGATGTCGTCGGAAGTTCGCGCTCGCGCGCGGGGGAGCGGGACACCACCCGTGCGGGTGCCGCCGGGGAACCGACCGGTTCGTCGCGGCCATGGCGGTTCGGGGACACCGAGTCGTGGGACGTGTCCCGGACCGTGCGCAACGCGGTGTTGCGGACGGCGTCGGCCGGGTCGGGCCGAGTACGGATCGATGTATCCGACGTGGAGGTCGTGGAGACCGAGCAGCGGGCCCGCGCGGCGGTGGCGCTGTGTGTCGACACCTCATGGTCGATGGTCCAGGACGATCGCTGGCTGCCGATGAAGCGCACCGCCCTGGCCCTGCACCACCTGGTGAGCACCCGTTTCCGCGGCGACGAACTCCAGCTCATCACCTTCGGCAGGCACGCGTCCACAGTGGACATCGGGGAGCTGACCGCCCTGGAAGGCGTGTGGGAGCAGGGCACCAACCTGCACCATGGCCTGCTCCTGGCGGGCAGACATCTGCGCCGCAACCCGAACGCGCAGCCCATCGTGCTGGTGGTGACCGACGGCGAGCCGACGGCACACCTCGAACCCGACGGCGAGGCGGTGTTCAGCTACCCGCCGACACAGCAAACGCTGCGCAAGACGTTGGCCGAAGTCGATTCCCTGGCCACGCTGGGTGCCTCGGTGACGGTGTTCATGCTCGGTGAAGACCCTCGCCTGGCCACCTTCGTCGACGTCATCGCCCGCCGCGGAGGTGGACGGGTGGTCGCGCCTGACCTGGATGGCCTCGGCGCGGCCGTGGTCGGCGATTACCTGCGAACACGCCGCTCACGGCGCTAGCGTGAGTTCTCGCCCGCGACAGGCGGTGGGGCACCACGAGCGAAGCCCTTGGTTGACCGTTGGACCGCGCTATGGCCTGGCCGCCCCGCAGACCCGCCACCCGCCCGCCTCCTCGACCAGTGGGTAGGTTCGTCGATCCGACCGGCCGGTCGCGTTGTTGGTCGCCACCACGGTGAACGAGGTCAGGTCGCCCTCGTTGACCCGCTCCAGGGTGAGCCTGCTTCCGCTGACCAGGAACTCCTCGGCCTGGTCCCGGTCTCTCGCGCACGTCACCTCGGCCAGCGCCCCGGTGTCGCCCACGTTGACCGCGTCGACGAACTTCCGGACGGTTTGCGCCGGGCCTTCCATCTCCTGCCGGAACAGCAGGAATCCACCCGCGATCAACGCCACCACGATGGCGATCCCGGCGCCGACGAACATCCACCGTCGGCGGTCGATCCGCGCGGCGGGCAGCGAGCGCGGCACGGGCACGGGCTCGTCGGGCCAGGTCGCCTCCGGTGGGGGCACCCTGCGTTCGTTGAACTCGCGGTTCTCGTGGCGTACCAGGGTCGTCCACGCCTGGCCGTCCCAGTAACGACGGTCGACTCGGCGTTCCGGGTCGGGCTGCCAGCCGGGGGCGAGAAGTTTCTCCAGTTCGGCCGCCGCGGTCGGGGTGATGTCCACCCGGGCGCGCAGGCGGACCAGCAGACCCCACACCGCGGGACGTTCGTGTTCGTCGCGGAGGCGGGCCCGCAGATCGCGCAGGATGTCCCACTGAGCTTCCGGGTCGAGTGCCGGGTAGTCGAGTTGATCGCGGTACGGGTCGAGGTAGGGCACCGGTGGGCTCGGCGGCAGGGGCTCCGGCAACGGCGGCGCGGTAGGCAGTGACATCACTGCCGTCCGCAGCTTCAGCACTCGCTCCTGGCCTGCCCGCGCCGGGTCGAACCAGCGCTCGTCGGCCAGCTCCGGCGGCAGCGGCGCGTCGCGCGCCAGCACGGCCAGCAACGGTCTGCGGGTCGCGTGGGCGTATCGGAGTTCGGCGAGACAACCGGGGGAGCGCACCGAGTCGGGCGAGACCACCATGATGAACACCGAGCAGCGCTGGATGCGGTCCAGGACACCGTCCCACCAGCCGGTGCCGACCGGCGCGCCCCGGTCGAGGGTGACTTGCCTACCGAGTTGGGCGAGATCCGCGCGCAACTGGGCCGCGGCGTCCCGATCGGCCCCGGCATGGCAGACGAACACGTGCATGTGCGGCTCCGATGTCACCGGTCGTGCGTGGTCAGCGCCCGGACAGTGCCCGACTGATGTCGCACACTCGCCATTCGCCATTCTCCTCGGCCAGCGGAATGCTCAACCTTACCGAGGAGGTGCCGGTCGTGCGGGCGGCCAGGATCGTGAACCTTGGATCTTGGCCCTCGGGATCGACACTTTCCAGGGTCACGTTCGCGGTGTCGAGAAGACCTCCATACAAGTGTGCGTTGTCGTCGCGGTCGCGCCCACACACGTATGCCGTCAGTGCACTCTCGTCACGGGTGTTGACCGCGTTGACGAAGTTGCGCGCCAGTAGCGTCGCCGAGCCCGCGTCGGGCTTGCCGCCGCCGAAGAGCAGTAGACCACCGGTCACGCTTCCTGCCAAGGCCAACGCGCAGGCGCCGACGAGCCAGGGCAGCCCCGGCCTGCGTCGGCGCGGGGCGGTATGACGGTGCTGCGCATGATTGGTGACCGGCAGCTCGTCGGTGGAGTCCTCAGCGGACGGCAGGTGCGCGTGTTCTTGGGGTGGCCGCACACGGTCGTTGAACTCGTGGCCGTTCTGACAGACCAGCGTGGTCCAGCTTTGCCCGTCCCAGTAACGCGCCTCGTAGCGCTCCCGAGGATCGGGCTGCCAACCCGGCGCCAGCACGTTCTCCAACTCGTCGACGACCGAGCGGGTGACGCCAGGGCGGCCGCGCAGGCGCACCAGCAAATCCCACACCTCTTCGCGCTCCTGCCCGTCATCGAGCCGGTCGCGGAGCTGGCCGCACAGCTCGGTCTGCGCCGTCTCGTCGAGATCGGCCGAGTCGATGCGTTCGAGGTAGGAGTTCAGGTAGGAGGTCGGGATCTCCGGTTCCCTCGGCGGACGCGCGGGCAGCGGCTTGGCGGTCGGCAGCGCGTTGAACGTCTTGAGCAGCGAGATCACCGTCTCCGGTGTGCGGTTCACGTAGTCGACGATCGGGTCGTCGGCGAAGATCTCGGGCATCGCCGAGAGGTCGGTCGCTCGGACGATCACCGGCAGCACCGGCCGCCGCAGCGCCCGCGCGTAGCGGAGCTCGGCCAGGCACGCCTTCGACTTCAGCGAATCGGGCGAGATCGCGAAGACGAACACGACGCAGCCGCGGACGCGCCGGAGCACCCCGCTCCACCAGTCCTGGCCGCCGTGGCTTTCCCGGTCGAACCAGACGTCATGACCGAGCTGCTCGAAATCCAGACGCAATCGCGCGATCGACTGCTGATCGCGTCGGGCGTAGCTGATGAACACGTGCATAGGACCGCTTACCGTTCACGCGCTGTAGTTTGTGGATTCACGCACGCTATGGTGACTGACGGGTAACCAATAGGGACCTATGGCCCTGGTCTCGATGGATGAGTGTCGGTCTGTGGCCGTAAGGTTGCAGGCCGGAGGTGTTTCGCGGGACGTCGTTCGACTTTCGGGGTGACCTTCGACGTGGCCGACCCGGCTCGTCTCGCACGGTTCCGGGCCGTCGCTCTCGGTGACGAGCTGGAACCGTGCCCGCAGCGTGTGGTGCGGTGGGACCCGGAGGGAAATGAGTTCCGCGTCCAGTGAGAATGTGCGGGGACGAGGGAGGGCACCGGTGGACGATGCTGTGACGGAACTGCGTCGACAGTTCGGAGGCGCGACGCCCGAGGGCGTCGAGGCCCTCGACGCCGAGTCCGTGCGCGATCTCGCCGACGCCCTGCGGCAGGCCCGCCGTCGGCAGAACGCACACCTGAGGGCGGCGACCGAGGCGTCCATCGCCCAAGTCCCTCGGCTGCTGCGGCCGGTGGTGCGCAGGGTGGTCGGGCTGTGAGCGCCAGAGGCCGCTCGGAGATCATCAAACTCGCCCGTCTGCTCGGCACGGAACCGTCACGCTTCGCCTACCTCGTCGGCCTGCCCGACGAAGACCTACGACGGCTGCGCCACCAGGCGACGGACGTACTGTTCGGCGCCAACCGGGTCGTGTTCGAACGCATCGCCGCCGCCAGCAAGCTCGTGCCCGCCGCCATCACCGCCGCGATCGCGCAGAAGGCCTTCGGCCCGCTGCTGTGCGCGCGGGTCGCGGGGGCGCTGGAACCGGAACGGGCGGTCGACCTCGCCGGACGGCTGCCGGTCGCGTTCCTGGCCGATGTCGCCGCCGAGTTGGACCCGCGCCGAATCGGCGGCGTGCTGACCACGCTCGCGCCCGCGCGAATCGTCGCCGTGGCCGGGGAACTGGTGCGGCGCGCCGATTTCGTGACCATGGGG
This sequence comes from Actinomycetota bacterium, assembly GCA_030857905.1. Taxonomy (GTDB): domain Bacteria; phylum Actinomycetota; class Actinomycetes; order Mycobacteriales; family Pseudonocardiaceae; genus Actinokineospora. The sequence continues at coordinate 5,589 of JALZNB010000557.1, read as the reverse complement.
CGGTTCGTGGGGGAGTTGCCCTCGGGGTTGCTGCGGGCGACGGTGGTCGCGTTGCCCGCGGAGGCGCTGCTGCGCACCGCGGTCTTCAGCGAGAACGACGACCGGTTCCCCGAGCTGTTCGCGATGGTGACCGATGACCGCATACCGTCGTTCGTGGACGTCTTCGCGACTGTGGACGACGAGCTGAGCGCGGATCTGTTGCCGTTGCTGGCATACCTGGATGAGACCGGTCTGGCGCGGATGGCGGCGGTTGTGGTGGACCTGGCTCCGGGGGAGCGGGCCCGGTTCGCGGCGGCGGCGTCGAAGGCGGGATTGGCTGATCGGCTGGGGCCGCTCAGTGCGGCCTTGAGCGCCTAGCGCGCCGAGGAACGGGTCACTGATGAGCCGCGATCTGGATGAGATTTCCGCATGTGTCGTCGAGAACGGCGGTCGTCACCGGTCCCATGCGCAGAGGTTCCTGGGTGAACCGCACGCCCAGCTTACTGAGGCGTTCGAACTCCGCCGGGACATCGGCCACCGCGAACGAGGTGAACGGGATTCCGTCCGCGACGAGCGCCTCCTTGTAGGGCCGCACCGCGGGGTGGCCATCCGGTTCGAGCAGCAGTTCGGTCCCCTCGGGCTCGTGCGGCGACACCACGGTGAGCCACCGGTCCTCCCCGAGCGGGACGTCGTTCTTCTTCTCGAACCCCAGGATCTCGGTGTAGAACCGCAGCGCCTTCTCCTGGTCGTCCACGTGCACACTGGCGATGTTGATCCTCAAGACTGACTCTCCTGACTGGGGGGTGACCGGCCATCGCTCGACGATGGCCTGAAGGGGGGATGTGTCGAGACAGAGGAACTTGTACCGTCCCTCACGGCGTGTGACGACCAGGCCCGCCGTCTCAAGTACGTCGAGATGCTGTGAGATCGCCTGGCGAGAGGAACCCAACCCGTGCTTCATCGTGAGTCGGGCACACAGCTCGAACAGGGTCTGACCGCTCCGATCCTGAAGTTCATCGAGGATGGCGCGGCGGGTCGGGTCGGCGAGAGCCTTGAACACGTCCGCCACTCGGGAGACGATAGGCAAGTGGATGCTTGCATGTCAACCGGCGGGGTTTCGCCGTGTTCCTCGTCGAGGAAGGTCGCTCGGCGACGAGCGCTCAAGCGCTGGCGGCGTCCTGTTCGAACACCACCCGCGCCCGCACCGCCCGCAACACGTGTTGGTCGACGCTCGCGAAATCGCCGGACAGCCACGCGCCCATGTCGCGTACGAAGTCGTCCGGGACCATCGCCGACACGCCGAACACCGCGGTGTCGTCGGTGCTCACCGCTCCTCGTCTGCTCGGATAGAGCAGCAACGCCCCCCGCACATCCACGCCCGGCAGGTGGTCGGCGAACGCCTCCACCGTGGCGAACAGGTCCGTCGACCCGCCCCGAAACGGATGGCCGTTGCGCCACAGCTCGCCGTCGTCATCGATCTCGTAATGCCCCGGCAGCCACAACTTCGACTCGACCAGCACGAGTCGGTGTCCACACAGGACGGCGTGGTCCACGTCGGCGAACACCGATCCCGGTCGGGAAAGCCCGTGGAACACCCGCGCCCCAGGCAATCTGGCCAGATAGTTGACCAGCAGCTCCGCTGTCAGCCGCTCGCCGACGGGTTCGTCACCGGCGACCCCGAACACGGTCCGTTCGCCGAATTCCGCCTGAGCGGCCCGATGCGCGCGGGCAGCGGCCACATAGGACCGCGCGAGGCGCACGGCCGCCGCGATGGCGGCGGCGATCAGGGCCAGCCAGCACACCAGCAGTGTCGGCGACATCGAGCCGGGCAACACCAGCGGCGCGGCCAACACGATCCCGGCGGCCACCGTCGCGGCGGCGGGCGCGTGTCCAGGGGTCCGCACATACCCGATTCGCGGCTGGTGCTTGGTCAGGTGCCACCACGGCAACGAGGCGGGCGGCACCGCGCAGCCCAATGGCACGTAGGCGGGTTCGTCGCGGAACGATCGACGGCGCGCGGGGCGGGGCGGGGCCGCGACGGCGGGAGTCGATGTGGCCCGGTCGTAGTCCGCGCGACTTCGGGAGTCGGACAGGACTTCGTAGGCCGTCTTCAGCAGGCGGAACGTTCCGGACGTTCCGCCCGCGTCGGGGTGCATCACCTTCGCCAGGGCCCGGTACGCCGACTTGATCTCCCCCGCCGACGCGTTCCCGCGCACCCCGAGCAGCTCGTAGTAGTCGACGTCGTCCACGGGGCCAATCATCCCAGATCCTTGATCAACTCCCGAAAGCGGGAACGCCCGCACCGGAATCCGGTGCGGGCACTGGTGTCCCTGCGGCACTGGCGAGGTGCCCGAAACGCGCACCGCGTTCGCCCCGCCGACGTACTAGCTGGTGATGTCCTTGCTCTGGAAGCGCCGCGCGGCCAGCAGGCCGAAGATCGCCGCGAACGCCAACGCCGAGAAGGCGCCCTGGGTCATGTTCGACCAGTCGATATCGGTGGCGATGAGGTCCGCCCAGGCGAACGAGTAGTGCGTGGGCAGGTAGTCGCGCAGATCGCCCAGTGCCGTGATCTGGTCGAGGATCTGCGACAGGATCGACACCAGGACGGCACCGCCCACCGCGCCGAGCGGCGCGTCGGTGGTGACCGACAGGAACATGGCCACCGCGGCCACCCACATCAGGTTGATCGAGATGTAGATGACCGTGAACAGCAGCGCCAGCACCGCGTCCGGGAACGGCACCGCGTCGCCGGTCGGGCTCACCGCCTCGCCCGCGCCGTAGAAGATCAGGCCGACCACCAGCGCGCACGCGGGCAGCAGTACCAGCGCGAACACCGACAACAGCGCCGATGTGGTCGCCTTCTGGCGCAGCAGCCGATGCCGGGGGACCGGCATCGCCAGCAGGTACTTCAGGCTCGACCAGGACGCCTCCGAGGCGATGGTGTCGCCGAAGAACAGCGCCACGATCATCGGCAGCAGGAACGTGCCCGCCGCGAACATCACGAACACCACGAAGTTCGGCGCGCTCGCGGTGGCCAGGTCGACGAACCCACCGGACTGCCGGTTGCTGTTCTCCGAGCCCAGCTCGAAGGCGATGGCGAGGATGAGCGGCAACAGGACCAGGAAGCCCAGCAAGAGCTGGGTGCGCCTGCGTCGTAGCTGCCGGGTCAGTTCCACCCGCAGCGGCAACGTGCGTACGGCCCGGAAGCCCTCCACCGCGCCGTCGCTGCCGAAGCCCGCCGATTCCCGGTTGGCCGCGGTCTCCATGTCGTCGATCGCACCCGGATCGGTGTGGACCGTGCTGACGTTGCCGAGTTCCGCCTTGGGGCGCTCGACCCCGGCAGGTTTGCGATGCCCGTTCTCCCCGCTCATGTCGAGGACTCCTCTCCGACAAGCTGCAGGAACGCGTCCTCAAGGCGACGCCGTGGCCCCGCCTGTTCCACCGCGACACCGGCGTGTACCAGCGCGCCGAGCGCGGTGGAGCGGGGAACACCGTCGAGGTCGGCGTGCACGAGGTTGCCCTCGACCGACACCGCGTTGACCCCGGTGACCCCGCGCAGCGCCGCTGCCGCCGCCTCCGGGTCGTCGACCCGGAAGGTGGCCTCGCCGCCGCCCGCCACGATGTCCTCCACCGCGCCTTCGGCGACAAGACGGCCCCGGTGCATGACCACCACGTGATCGCAGGTCTGTTCGACCTCGGCCAGCAGGTGACTCGACACCACGACCGTGCGGCCGGTGGCGGCGTAGCGGCGCAGGACTTCACGCATCTGGTGGATCTGCGGCGGGTCGAGCCCGTTGGTCGGCTCGTCGAGCACCATCAGGTCCGGGAAGCCGAGCATGGCCTGCGCGATCGCGAGCCGCTGGCGCATTCCCTGGCTGTAGGTGCGCACCTTGCGCTCGACCGCCCCACCGAGACCGGCGATCTCCAGGGCCTCGTCGAAGTGCGCTCGTTCGATCGGACGGCCGGTGGCCGCCCAGTACAGCTCCAGGTTGGCGCGACCGGACAGGTGCGGCAGGAATCCCGCGCCCTCCACGAACGAGCCGATCCGCGACAGCACCGGTGCCCCGGAGTGAATCCGGTGGCCGAACACCCGGATGCTGCCCTCGGTGGGCGAGATCAGCCCCATCAGCATCCGCAGTGTCGTCGTCTTGCCCGCGCCGTTGGGCCCGAGCAGGCCGAGCACCTGGCCGCGCTGGACGCTGAACGACAGCTCCGAGACGGCCTTGAGCCCACCGGGGTAGGACTTCGACAGGTTCTCGATCACCATCGGGACATCGGTCAGCGCCGCGTCCACGTCGTCCTCGCGCCTGCGCCGGACAGCGCCGATCACACCGGCGAGGATGACGAGCCCGAGCACCACACCGATCCCGATCAGCGGGCCCGCGGGCGGCGCCGTGCTGGAGCGGGCGCCTGGCACCACGGGAACGGCCAGCGGGCTGCCGTCGAGCAGGGACACCCGGTACGCCGCGGGTGCGAGCGAACTCGCGTACGCCTGGTCGGTGGTGGAGATGACCATCTCGACCCGGTGATCGGTCTCGATCGGCCGCACCACCGCGGGCAGGGTCACGGTCACCTCGACCGGTGAGCCGTCGGCGGGCAGCGCGGGCACCCGGAACGCCGACACCGCCGAGCCCGGCAGCGTTCGCACCCCGTCGGCGCCGACGTCGTAGAGCTTGGCGTAGAGCACCGCGTCGGCGGCGGCGGGCTGACCAGGCACGGAGGAAACCCGCAGCCTCGCCGTGCTCGCGCCCGCGATGAGCAGCTGCTGGGTGAACGTCTCGCTGGCGAATCGCGCGGACTGGCCGGGCAGGTCGATGGAGAGCCGTCCGGCGAACCGGGACGATCCGCCGATCACCGAACCGAGGCCCGGCATGGAACTGATGGCCGCCGGGTTGCCGCCCGGCGGGTTGACGATGGTCTGCTCGGGGCCCGCGAGGGGGACCGACGTTCGTTCCGCGGCCGCACCGCCGCTCAGGCCGGGATAGCCCGCCGCGGTCACGGTGCGCACGGAGGGCGAGCCCTGGGCGCGCAGTGCCCCCTGCACGGCGTACTCGAAACTGGTGCCGGGATCACCGCCGCGGCCACGCAGGTGGAAGTCGAACCAGTCGGCGATCTTTCCGCGCAGCTCCGGGCCCGGCTTGCCGCCGTCGTGTCCGCCGGTGAACCAGATGACCTTCACCGGACCGCCCGCCGCACTGATCTGCCGCGCGTTGGCATCGGCCTGGTCGAGACCGAACAGGGTGTCCTGCTCGCCTTGGACCAGCATCGTGGGCTGGGTGATCTTGTCGGTCACCGATGCCGGGGACACCGATCGCAGCAGCTCGACCGTCTGCTGGTCCGCCCTGCCGGTTGTGGCCACCTGGGCGTAAGCCCGGCAGACCTCGGCGGTGAACCGTCCACACGGATCACCGGTGCCCACCGCTCCCGGCCCTCGCGGTCCCTGACCGCCGGGCGGGGCGTCACCCGGGGTCGCACCCGGCGCCGCGGTGGAGTTGGAGTTGTCCTCGTTGCCGGGTTCGACGGCGTCGGCGGTCGGATTCGCCACACCCGCGCCGCCCATGCCCGCCGCGAAGAAGATTCCCGCCCAGGATCGCTTGAACACCCCGTCGG
>JALZNB010000555.1 GCA_030857905.1 Actinomycetota bacterium | reverse complement strand
GGTGAAACGACGTCTCGCCGACGAGCACGCGGCCGCGGCACAGACACGGGACCGCACGGCGGCGGAACTCGCGGCGGTGCGCGCGGACGCCGACAACGCGATCGCCGCCGCACGAACCGAGGTGGCGGCAGCCGCGGAGCGGCATCGGGTGGAGATGGATCGGGTCATCACCCGCGCGGACACCCGTGTGCAGACACTGACCCGCGAGCACCAGGCCGACCTCGGCCGTGTGCGTGAGGACCTGGGCGCCGCGCGAGCGCGTGGCGAGCGGGCAGAGGTCGCGGTGGCGACGATCGAACGGGTGCGGGGCGCGCTCACCGCCGAGGATGTGGCCGCCGCCGTCACCGAAGCGCTCAAGCAACCCGTGCGGGAAGTGCGCGAGGACGATGACACCTCTCCGGGGTGACGTGATCGTCCGGGTTGTGTCGCGTCAGGACAACCCGGATGGGGTTCATCCAGCGATGCGATCAGCCATCGGTTCTCGTCGTCCAGCGTCCTTGCGGGCGCTGGGTGACACCCCGGCCGGGTAGGTTCGCGGCCATGGTCACCGTGGTCGAGCTGAACTATTACCCCGTCAAGGGCTGCGCCGGGATCGCCGTCTCGAACGCGGACCTGACTCCCGCGGGATTGGCCCACGACCGCACGTTCATGGTCGTCGGCGAGGACGGGACGTTTCGCAGTCAGCGGCGCGACCCGAGACTGGCGATCATCCGGCCCGCGGTCACGCCCTCCGGCGACCGGATCACGGTGAACGCGCCGGGAACGGCACCGTTGTCCGTCGAGGTGCGGACCGAGGTGGGCAGGCGGGAGGTGACCTTGTTCGGCGAGCCGTACCAGGGGATCGACCAAGGGGATGAGATGGCCGACTGGTTCTCCGAGGTGCTGGGTGAGCGGAGCAGGTTGGTGCGGGTGCCGCCCGACCACCAGCGCGTGATCGACGGGTGGGTGCCCGGCACGTCCGGGTACGCCGACAGTTGCCCGGTGCTGCTGTTGTCGCGTTCATCGCTGGACGGGTTGAGCGAACGGATCACCGAACACGGAGGGCGGCCGGTGCCGATGCGTCGTTTCCGGCCCAACATCGTCGTCGACGGCTGGGCGGACCCGCACACCGAGGACGCGGTCCGGCGGTTCACCGTCGGCGACACCGAACTCGGCTTCAACCGTCAGGCGATCCGCTGTGCCGTGGTCATGGTCGACCAGGACTCGGGCGAGCGCGTCGGGCCGGAACCGTTGCAGACCCTGGCCCGCTATCGGCGGGCCCCCGAGGGTGGCGTGGCATTCGGCACCAAGTTCGCGGTGGTCCGTCCCGGCAAGGTGTCGATCGGCGACGAGGTGACCGTAAGCCAGTGGGGGTGAGCGTCGCCGTCGAGGCGGTGGATCGACCGCGGTGACTTGGTTCCGATCACGATGGTGGCGCCCAGGTCGTCCGAGGTGATCACGCGCGGGGCCAGGCCGTTGCGAGCGAAGAAGTCCGCGGTTGTCGGGGCCTGGAAATCGCTGGTCTCGACAAGCAGGTGGCCACCGGGGGCGAGCCACCGGGGAGCCTCGACGGCGACTCGGCGTTGGACGTCGAGGCCGTCGGCGCCGCCGTCGAGCGCGATCCGCGGTTCGTGGACGCGGGCCTCCGGCGGCATCAGCGCGATGGCCCCGGTCGGGACGTAGGGGGTGTTGGCGACCAGGACTGTGATGCGACCGCGCAGGGTCGCGGGCAGGGGGTCGAACAGATCGCCCCCATACACCTGACCTGCGGTGTTTCTGCGGGCGCAACGCACGGCGGCTGGGTCGATGTCGGCGGCGTGCACCTCGATCCCCGCCACCGCGGCGAACAGCGCGGCCCCCACGGCACCCGAGCCGCAACACAGGTCGAGCACCACAGAGCCCGGTTCGGTGAGCGCGATGGCGTGGTGGGCGAGGAACTCGGTGCGGCGGCGCGGCACGAACACCCCGGGGTCGACCTCGATCCGCAGGCCACGGAATTCCGCCCAGCCGACCAGGTGTTCCAGCGGCAGCCCGGCGGCCCGTTGGCCGACCAGGGTGTCAAGTTCCGCGAGTGTCGTGGTCGCGGCGATCAGCAACCGCGCCTCGTCCTCGGCGAAGACACAACCGGCGGCACGAAGCCTGGTGACAACGACGGCGAAGGTGCGCGATGAGGACAGGGGAACGCCTTTCGGGGATGCCGACGGCGCTCTCCCGGCCACCTATGTCGCGTGGACCGCGTGGCCGAACGGTGAGAACACCAGACCTGAGCGGGCGATCACGGGTTCTCACCTCCTCGGTATGTCCACTGGAGCCGACAACGGTACAACACCGGGTCAGCGGCCGCGCGCGGCCAAATCCACCGGTCGACGCCGGCTCGCGCGGCGACGGCGGTGGCCTGACGGGTGCGGGCGGACCGGGGGCCGGGGCACGGAAGTCGGTGCAGTCCGGAGCTGTTCGGGCGTGGTGGCGGAGTGGGACGCAGGCGGGCGCCCAGCTCGGCGGCGAACTCGTGGGCACGGGCGGACTGCACGCGCAGTTCCTCGCAGCGGCGCAGTCCCGTCGCCTCGAACTCGGCGACGACCGCGATCAGGCTGGCGTGTTCATTCGGGCCGAGAGCGTCCGAGGTGGTCGGTGGCGGCGAGCAGGTCCCGCATCTGTTCCAGGGTGAATCGCAGCGGTTTCATCCGGCGGATGAGCAACGGTAGGGTTCGCCGGGTGGGGTGAGTCCCGTACCACCCCGCAGGTCGAGACGATGACGTTCTCGCCGACCGGACAGGAGATGCCGCCGTGCGCCCGTGCTCGCCCCGCTCCCTGTCCTGCCCGCCTTAACACGGCACCACCACACCTCGCCCGGATCGCGCTGCCTCTCTTCTCGCTGACGAGGGCCACGTAGAGACGGGCCGGGTGCTCACCGCCCCGTGTACACGAGCCGGGTCGCGTTCCGTCCCCGCACGCCCCGCCTCCGGTGTGGCCGTGCCCGAGCATGTCAAAGGCTGATCCTTGAGCACATCCACACCCTCCTCGCCCCTCGCGCGCCTGCGGTCTCTGCCGCTCCCGACCTGGCTGCGGAGCCCGAAGGTGTTGCGCACCGAGGTGCTCGCCGGGCTCGTGGTGGCGTTGGCGTTGATCCCGGAGGCGATCTCGTTCTCCATCATCGCCGGGGTCGACCCCAGTATCGGGTTGTTCGCCTCGTTCACCATGGCCGTGGTCATCTCGGTCGTCGGCGGCCGTCCGGCGATGATCTCCGCCGCGACCGGGGCCATCGCCCTGGTCGTCGCCCCGCTCGCCCGTGAACACAGCCTTGGCCACCTGGTCGCCGCGGTCATCCTGGGTGGGCTGATCCAGATCGCGCTCGGCGGGCTCGGGGTGGCGAAGCTGATGCGGTTCGTGCCCCGCTCGGTGATGGTCGGCTTCGTCAACGCCCTGGCCATCCTCATCTTCATGGCCCAGGTCCCCGAGCTGTTCGACGTCCCGTGGGTCGTCTACCCGCTTGTGGTCGGCGCGCTGGTGCTCATGGTCGCGCTGCCCAGGCTCAGTACCGTCGTCCCCGCGCCGCTGGTGTCGATCATCGCGCTGACCGCGCTGACCATCGGCGCCGGGATCGCGGTGCCGACCGTGGGCGACAAGGGGGCGTTGCCCTCCGCACTGCCGGTGCCCGGCCTGCCCGATGTGCCGTTCACACTGGACACGCTGAAGATCATCGCGCCTTACGCGCTCGCGATAGCGCTGGTCGGGCTGATGGAGTCGCTGATGACCGCGAAACTGGTCGACGACCTCACCGACACCCACTCCAACAAGACCCGTGAGTCCATCGGCCAGGGCATCGCCAACGTCGTCACCGGGGTCTTCGGTGGCATGGGCGGCTGCGCCATGATCGGCCAGACCATGATCAACGTGAAGAACGGTGCCCGCACCCGCCTGTCCACGTTCCTGGCTGGGGTGTTTCTCATGGTCCTGTGCGTCTCCTTCGGGCCGATCGTCTCCGACATCCCGATGGCCGCACTGGTCGCGGTGATGGTCCTGGTCGCGTTCGGCACCTTCGACTGGCACTCCGTCGCGCCCGCCACCCTCCGGCGGATGCCCACCGGCGAGATCACCGTCATGGTCGTCACCGTCGCCGCGGTGGTCGCCACCGACAATCTCGCCATCGGCGTCGTCCTGGGCACCATCACCGCGATGGTCATCTTCGCCCGCCGCGTCGCGCACCTCGCCACCGTCGATCCCGTCCTCGACCCCGACGGCACCCGGGTCGTCTACACCGTCACCGGCGAGCTGTTCTTCGCCTCCAGCAACGATCTGGTCTACCAGTTCGACTACGCGGGCGACCCGGACACCGTGATCATCGACCTCGCCGCCGCCCACATCTGGGACGCCTCGTCCGTTGCCACGCTCGACGCCATCACCACCAAGTACGGCGCACGCGGCAAAACCGTGCGCATCATCGGACTCAACCCGGACAGCGCCAAGATCCACGGCTCCCTCACCGGCGAACTCGCGGGCGGCCACTGACCCACACCCACCGGGGCATCCGCAGTCCTTCGCGAGGGGTGCTGACTACGACCGCTGCTCACACCTCACCCGGAAACTCCCATCCAGATGGAGGTGGGGCGAAACGCCGCGGAGTCAAGCACACCACTGGCGCAGGCGGGACCGGCCGGTGGGCGCGAGCCGCAACCGATCGGGTTCGCGCGAGGAGTCGGGTAACCGCTCCCCCGGTTCGCCGATGGTGACCAGCACGTGTTCGCCTTCTCGAACCGGCAGTGCGGGGAACAGGTTCTCCGACGGCTCGGTCAGATACACCGCCAGGGCAGGCTCCGCGAGCACCTGCGCGACCACGTCGTCCGTCGGTGGTGCGGCGAAGTGATGGATGGTCACCCCGACCTGGGTGTTCGGCGCGGGGGACCCGGCGGGCGGGCACGGTCCCGGCGGCGTCGAGAGGTCACGCAGGGAGCGCAGCAGCAACACGTCGTCGGAGTCGATCATCGTGGCGTTGGCCGCGTCGCGGTGTTCTCGCCACACCGGGCCGGTGTAGAACTCGGCCAGGGCGGCCGGGCGCGCGGCGAGATCGGGGAAGCCGCGCAGCCAGACGAACCGGTTCGGATCGTCCACGTCGCGAAACATCCCGGCGAGGTGCATGCCGAGTCGCTCCTGCGGTTCGACGAATTCGCGTTCGAACAGCGTGATCAGCTCGTCGCGCCTGCCGGGACGCAACGTGTACTGGCGCAACTCCATGATCGGGCTCACTCGCGGACCATAAGCGAGGGCACCGACAATTCAGGAGCGGCCGGTCTCCATGGTCTCCAGGTCCTGCATCAGCGTGGGGCGCCGCATCCACGCGCCGTGCGGCCGGGCCAGCAGATCGGCGAGGGGCTCCGGCTGTCCCAGGTGGAAGCCTTGGGCGACCCGGACACCGAGGCGCGTGAGCGCCTCGACCTGGGTGGCCCGTTCGACCCACTCCGCGACGACCGACAGGCCCAGCCCACGCGCGATGTCCACCAGGCCCTGCACGAGGACCGTGTCACGGCTGCCGTAGTCGATGCCGTGGATGAACTGGCCGTCGATCTTCAGCCCGGTGATCGGCAACTGCTTGAGGTGCACGAACGATCCGAACCCGGAACCGAAGTCGTCCAACGTGATGCGGCAGCCACTGGCCCGCAGTTGCTGGGCGAGGCTGCGCGCCGCGTCGAGGTTGGTGACCGCGGCGGTCTCGGTGATCTCGAAACCGAGCCTGCCCGGCGCCACTCCCGCCTCGGTGAGCCGGTCGAGGACGAAGTCGCCGAAATCCTCGTCCTCCAGGGTGCGTCCGGAGACGTTGACGTTGAACCGCAGCCCCGGATAAGGGTGTTCGACCAGGGTTTGGATGGCTTGCCCGGCCACCCACCTGTCGATCTCGAAGACCAGGTCGCTGCGTTCGGCGGCGAGCAGGAACTCCCCCGGCCCGAGCCGGGGTTCCCGGCCGTCCTCCAGGCGCAGCAGCAGTTCGTGGCCGATGACGCGGCCGCTGCCGAGCTTCACCATCGGCATGGCGTGCAGCACGAACCCGCCGTGCTTGAGCGCCGCCCGGACCCGTTCCACGACGGTGACGCGCATGGCCGTGTCCTGGTAGTGGCCCGGCTCGTAGACGGTGACCCGGTTGCGGCCCGCCGCCTTCGACGCGTACAGCGCCATGTCGGCGTTGGCGAGCACCTCCTGCCAACCGACGCCCGAGTCGAAGGTGGCGATGCCGATGCTGACGGTGATCCGGCTCGCGCCCGCCACCCCGGTCAGCGGGATCGCCGCGATCGCGTTGCGCAGCCGGTCGGCCGCGGCCACCGCCGCGCGTTCGTCGGTGTCGGCGAGGACGGCGGCGAACTCGTCGCCGGAAAGCCTGCCCAGCACCTGGCCGCCGCCGATGCGGTCGCGCAACAACGACGCCAGCGTGCACATCACCCGGTCGCCGGTGGGGTGGCCGTGGAGGTCGTTGACGTCCTTGAAGTGGTCGAGGTCGAGCAGCAGGAACGCGCCGCGCGCGCCGAGGGAGAGTTGACGTTCCAGCTCCCTGGTCAGCGCGCGCCGGTTGGGCAGGCCGGTGAGGGGGTCCTCGTCCACCAGGCGCAGCAGTTCGTCCTGTCGGGCGCCGAGACCGCTGGCGTCGAGTTCACGCGCGCGCCAACGGGTCACGTCGGTCGCGCGGTAGAGCAACTGGTCGCCGGTGGCCGGGGTGCAGCGAACCTCCAGCCAGCGATAACCGGAGCCGTCGGCGGCGGCCAGCGGGACGATGGTGTCCTCCGCGCGCGGTTCGTCGGGCGCTCCGGCGAGCAGGGCGGTCAGCGAACGGCCGGTGCTCTGCTCGACGGTGAGACCGAGCAACCCGGCCATGGCCGGGTTGACCCACCGCACGTGGCCGCGGAGGTCGGTGAGCGCGAAGGCCGTGTCCGTCGCTGCCAGGATCTCCGCCGGGGCGGTTGCAGACTCGGTCACCCGGTCTCCCTCACCCATTCTTGTGGGGACATGGGCACGAAGCGTAGTCGACCCATGCTGTTCAGCGCAGTCGCTCGAGGCCCTTGGCACTGATCTTGATCTCCTCGGCCATCGTGCGCAGCTCATCGGGGGTGGCGCCGTCGGCGGCCGCGGTCACGATGTCCTCCGCCGCGCACCTGAGTTGGAAAAGACGATCCTGCAGGTCAGCGAGCTCGGCGGCGGACAACACGACCGCGTCCTCGGGCAGTCCGCCGCGCTGCACGGCGGTGCGCCGCTCGTATGCGCGTTGTCTGCAGGATTGTGCGCAATAGCGGCGTGGCCTGCCCGCGCGTTCGTCGCCGGGGAGTTGTCTGCCGCACCAACCGCAGTGTTTTGGCTCGTCGCGCCGTCGCACCGGCTCCACCAGTCGGGTCACCACTGACATGGTTCACGACGCTATCCGGACACCCTGTGTGCACCGGTGCGCCACGCCGACACGGTGGTGGTACGGCAGACTGCGGAGCGTGCGGTCCGACCACGGGTTCTTCAGAGGTCCCTATCCACGCGCGTTCGTCCATCGCGGATGGCATGACGGTGACTTCGCCGGGATGGAGAACGCTCTCTCGGCGTTTCGGCACGCGGCGGCCGAGGGCTACCGATATCTGGAGACCGATGTGCACGCCACCAGTGACGGTGTTGTCGTCGTGCACCACGACACGACGTTGCAGCGCACGACGGATGCCTCGGGTGTGGTGGGTTCGCTGCCGTGGCGGACGGTCAGTCGGGCGCGCATCGGTGGGCGTGAGCCGGTGTGCAGGCTTGAGGATCTCCTGGAGGAACTGCCCGGGGCGTTGATGAACATCGACGTGAAGAGCCACGCGGCGATCGTGCCGGTACTCGATGTGTTGCGGCGTACGGGCGCGGCCGACCGGGTGTGTCTGGCGTCGTTCTCCGAGGCGCGGATGGCCCGGGTGCGCAAGCTCGCGGGCCCGGAGGTGTTGACCTCGATGGGGATGCGCGCGATGGCGGCGTTCTGGGCGTCGGGGCGGCTGCCCCGGTTCCTGTCGGCGCAACCGAGCAGGCCGCTGGTGGCTCAGGTGCCGGTGCGCCACGGCCGGTTGGTGGTGGTCGACACGCGGTTGATCGAGTTGGCGCGGCGGCGCTCGGCCGAAGTGCACGTGTGGACGATCGACGAGGCCGCGCAGATGCACGAGTTGCTCGATCTCGGTGTGGACGGGTTGATGACCGATCGGCCACAGGTGCTCAAGGACGTACTGGTCGAACGGGGTGTGTGGTCGCGGACTTGACCTCCAGCGCGCTGGAGGTGTTGGTATGTCCGTATGACGATGTCTTCGACCGAATGGGGTAGTGAGGTCGTCGACGTCGACGCCTACCTCGCCCGGATCGGTCTCTCCCGCGTCCCGACCACTGCCGACGGGTTGCGCGCGATGCACATCGCGCACGTGCGGGCGATCCCGTTCGAGAACATCGATGTCGTGCTGCGGCGCCATCGCGGTATCGCGTTGGACGTCATCGCCGCGAAACTGGTCGATCAGGTCCGCGGCGGGTACTGCTACGAGCACGCGCTCTTGTTCGCCGCTGTCGCCGAGCGGCTGGGGTTCGCGGTGCGACGCGGGATGGCGCGGGTGCGGCCGCGGGGTTCCGGTCTGCGCACGCACATGATGTTGATCGTCACCGCCGAGGGCGCCGATTTCCTGGTGGATGTCGGGTTCGGCGCGGGCATGTGGCAGCCGACGCCACTGGTGGACGGGGTGGAGGTGGATCAGGCGGGGTGGCCGCATCGGTTGCACCGCGAAGGCCCACTGTGGGTGATGAGCAAGCTGGTGGACGGTGAGTGGGAGGTCCTGCACCAGTTCGACGACACCCCCACGCGGCCGGTCGACTACGAGGTCGCGCACCACTACGTCTCGACCCACCCGCGATCGCCGTTCGTGAACCAGGTCGTGGTGATGCGACTGGACGAAGGATTGAGCCGCCGCCTGGTCGGGCATGTGCTGACCGAGGAACATGCCGACGGTCGGGTGCGCAAGACGTGTGTCGCGGAGGACAACATGGCCGAGGTGTTGCGTGGCCTGGACGTCGAACCGCGACCGGCGGATCTGACGCGCCTGATCAAGTACTTTGGCTGAATGACCGGTTCCCCCGCGGACCTCGTCAACCACGACCACCTCGACCCGTCGTGCCTCGCGGCCCGCCAGTCGATCTACCGGTGGCAGGCGCCGCCACTGGACCCGCCCGGCGAAGTCAACACGCTGCTGGCCGAGGTCGACGGCGTGGTCGCGGACGTGGGCTACGGCAACGGCCCCTGCACCGAGCGGTTGCGCGGGGACCGAAGGGTGATCACGGTCGATCTGTCCGCCGGGACGTCCCCCGAGGTGGTCGCCGACGCGCAACGGTTGCCACTGCGCACCGGCTCGGTCCACGCCGTGTTGGCGATGCACCCCTCGATGACCCTCGACAGCGCCCGCCCGCGAGACTGGCCCGGACTGGGATCGGGTCGCCCGTGAAGTCGACCGGCGGGTCCGCGTGGAGATCGGCCGCTACGGCGTGTTCACCATGACCGGCGACACCGGGATCGGGACCGGCTGCATACGTCACTGACCCGTCGAGAGCCGACCTGAGACCTCGCTCGCCTGGCGGCCACTCGAACGGGTGGGCGGGCAAGTACTCTCCGCGTGCCGGGCCCGTCACCCCCGGTTTCGGCGTGATTCCCGCGGAGGCGGCCTTGAGCATCGTGGACGACAGCACCGGGCCCGCGGCCAGCGCCGCGCGGAAGAAGGAGCAGCGCGCCTGGGTCTGGTACGACTGGGCCAACTCAGTGTTTCCGACGTCGGTGACCACCGTGTTCGGGTCGCTCTATCTGACCTCGGTCGCCGCGGAGGCCGCGAAGGCCGACACCGCGCGCAACGGCACCAACCCGTGCCCCGCCGACTCGGCGGGCAACGCCGACAAGCTGCGCGACTGCGACATCAGCATGTTCGGTCTCGCCTTCCCCGCCGGATCGCTGTGGGGTTACCTGCTCTCGATCGCCACCGTCATCCAGGTGCTGATCGTGCCGCTGATGGGCGCCATCGCCGACCGCACCGGCAACAAGAAGCCGCTGCTGGCGTTCTTCGCCTTCGGCGGGTCGCTGGCCACCGTGGCGATGGCACTGGTCAGCGG
Source organism: Actinomycetota bacterium (assembly GCA_030857905.1). Classification (GTDB taxonomy): domain Bacteria; phylum Actinomycetota; class Actinomycetes; order Mycobacteriales; family Pseudonocardiaceae; genus Actinokineospora. The sequence continues at coordinate 7,973 of JALZNB010000555.1, read as the reverse complement.
CACCAACTGGGAACTCGGCGTCGTCCTGTTCATCCTGGGCAACATCGGCTACGGCACCTCGGTGGTCATCTACTACGCCTACATCCCCGAAATCGCCTCCGCCGACGAACGCGACGGCCTGTCCACCAAGGGCTGGGCGTTCGGCTACCTCGGCGGCGGTGTCGCCCTGGCGTTGCAGCTGGTGGTCTACCTCTCGCACGAGTCGCTCGGCATCACCGAGGGCAACGCCGCCCAGATCGCGTTCCTCATCTCCGGGGTGTGGTGGGCGCTGTTCACGATCATCCCGCTGCGCCGCCTGCGCAGGCACGTTCCACGCACCCATGCCACGGTCGAGGGGTCCAGTGGAGCCATCGTCCCCGCAGCGTTCCGCGAGTTGCGCGACACGCTGCGACACGCCCGGATGTACCCGCTGACGTTGGCGTTCCTCGGCACCTACCTGATCTACACCGACGGCATCGCCACGGTCGCGAACATCTCGGCGCAGTACGGCAGCGAGGAACTCAACTTCAGCGCCGACGTCCTGATCACCACGATCCTCATCGTCCAGTTCGTCGCGTTCTTCGGCGGCGTGCTGCACGGCCGCGTCGCCCGCCACCTCGGCGCCAAGAAGACGATCATGATCAGTCTGGCGGTGTGGGTGGTGGTCATCGGCGCCGCCTACTTCGTCCAGGCGGGTCAGGCGATCCAGTTCTACCTTCTCGCCGGCGGCATCGGTCTCGTCCTGGGCGGCACCAACGCGCTGTCGCGATCGCTGTTCAGCCAGATGGTGCCCCCGGGCAAGGAAGCCCAGTACTTCTCCGTCTACGAGATCGGCGAGCGCGCCACGTCGTGGCTCGGGCCGCTGGTGTTCGCCGTCACCGCCAGCGCGACCGGGTCCTACCGGTACGCGATCATCTCCCTGGTGATCTTCTTCCTCGTGGGGCTGGTCCTGCTCTACTTCGTGCCGGTCCGCCGCGCGATCCAGGCCGTCGGCAACCCCGAACCCCGCGTCCTGTGACGGCGGCACCCCCGCCCACGCGTCGCCGCAAGTAGATGGGTCAGTACGGCAGGACGTAGGCGTGGCTCATGTCGGAGTCGTGCGTAGTTGTCGAGCCCCGCGAGTCGGTGAGCCCGACGGCCGTTCCCTGGATGCCTGCGGTCTCGCCGCCCAGCCATTCGGCTTTGACGTAGGCGTTGAACCGGGGGACACAGCCCGGCGCCGTGCTCACCGTGAAGTCCGCCTTGTTGAGTGGCACATACTTGTGGTGCACCCAGTACGGCACGTCATGTGTGACCTGGACGCTGCTGTCGGTCTTGCAGAGGGTGCCGTCCGACTTCCACTGGTTGACGAAGAGCGTGAACTTGACCTGCGCCGACTTGGTCCTGTCGCACGGCGTGTTCGGCCAGCAGATCATCAGCTCGACATCGCCGACCACGTTGAGGCCCTGCACGGTCGAGGGGAGGGTGAAGTCGTCGAGCGCGGGTAGCCGCACCACCGGGATACCTGCGTTGAGGCTGCGCACCCCCGCGCCCACGCTGGACTGCACCGGTTGCCCGTCGGTGGCGTTGGTGACCGAGGTGTCGGCGAACATGATGTACCCGCTGACCAACCGGTAGGTCGCGTCGTTGGCGTTGAGCGAATTGCCCCGCACGTTCGCGGTGCAGGTGACCGTGCCTGCGACGCCGGGGTGGACGAGGAAGCGGGTGTAGAGCGTCACGTCCTGCGACGGGGAGCCCGAGGCCGTGTCGTACACGTTCTGCCCGATCACCATGTTCTTGCTCCAGCCGCCCGGACCCCGGCAGACAACCTCGTTGTCGAAGAGGCTGCGGATGGTGGCGTCGTTGACCCGCATCTTCGAGACCACGTACGCGGTCTGCGTGGCGGTCATGTTCAGCGAGATGGCGCCCACGGGAGTGACGTTCTGGTCGACCCCGCCACCCGGTGGGAGCCCGGGCGCCAGGATCGTTTGCGGGGTGAAGGTAACGGATGTCGCCGCTTGCGCGGGCGTGGCGACCAGCAGGCTGGAGGTCAGTGCGAGCACCGCCGTCGCGGCCAGGGTGCGGACGTTCAAGTTGACCTCCTAGTTCTTGTTGCGGACCCGGCCGATGGGCTGACAGCGCACGCCAGGCTCACGTTCGCATCGTCGTCACGGCACGGAATCACACATGATTTGACGACGACGCGAACCGCGTTCACGGGTGATCGGCCGGAACTGCGGCAGACGATGCGCTTCCCCGAAAGCGCACCAGGTTTACGGAAGCCCCCTGGCGACGCCCGACGGTCGGGCAGTCACTTCATACTGGGCGGTGCCTTCTTGCCGAACCATCCGCCGTTCGGGTAGGGCAGGAACGAACTCGACGTCGTGACGGTTGTCGCCGCGAGTAGTCAGATGGACGTGTCTGCACTCGGCGGCGATGTCGGGCGGCGCACCTACGGCCGAGACGATGAAGGTCTGCGCCTGCGGTTATTCGGAGATCCGTACGACGGCGTCGCCTGGGAGCCGACCACGTTCGTTCCCGGTGGTGAGGCGCTTGTACTCTTGGCGCGTCACCGAGATGTAGCGCTCGTTGCCCCCGATTTCGACCTGTGGCCCGCCGACGACGGGGTTGCCGTCGGCGTCGGTGCGTACCACCATCGTGGCCTTTCGTCCTGTGTGGCAGATGGTCTTGATCTCCACCAGGGAGTCCGCCCAGGCCAACAGGTACTGGCTGCCCTCGAACAGCTCCCCGCGGAAGTCGGTGCGCAACCCGTAGGCCAGTACGGGGATTCCAAGCCGGTCGACGACGTCGCTGAGCTGCCACACCTGCGCTTTGGTGAGGAACTGAGCCTCATCGACCAGCACGCAGTGCGGCCTCTCCCCTGCCTCCACCACCTCGAAGAGATCCTCGAAGGGCTCGAACACTCGCCCCTGGGCGGCGAGCCCGATTCGGGAGGTCACCATCCCCTCCCCATCGCGGTTGTTGATCCGGGGCGTGAGGATGAGCGTGGTCATGAACCGCTCGTGGTAGTTGTACGCGCTCTGCAACAGCGTGGTGGTCTTCCCGGCATTCATGGCCGAGTAGTAGAAGTACAACTTAGCCACCAGTTCTCCTTGCGCCGCGAATACAACCGTCCACGATCACACTTGTCCGACGAAGTATCGCCTATCCCGAATCGCGGCAGTCGAAGGTGGTCGTCCGCGGGCATCACCAGACAGTCCACACACGAGCGATGGGGCAGCCACAAACAGAAGCCGCGGACGCTCATCCTTCGCACCGGCCCACGGGACCGCGCGCCGGGTACCCCGCTGCTGGTCGGATCCAAGCGAGGGCCGCGACGCTGCCAGTAAACACAGGTCTCGCCCGGAAGCCTTAAGATTTTGGGCTCACGCGGGCGACCTCACCGTCGACCGTGCCCTATGTAGTCGTAGGCCCACGCCGGGTTGCCGTCGACATCCGTGGTTGAGTATGGCCAGGTTCGACCTTGCCGAGATCAGTTCGCTTCTGCCATGACCGGCCCCCTGAATGGACGATCCCCACGTCCGTGCCGCTCCACCCCTGCCACACCGAATGTCACCGACAGTGCACTTCCGCATGACCCCCGACACTCCGACGGCCTCCAGATCGGCTGCTAGTGTCCAACGCATGATCACTCCAACGCAGAACGTTACATTCTAGTTGGGGATGGATCCCCGGTTTGCGTGTACGAGGCGCAGTTCCTCACCACCGAGCAGGTCGACCATCTCGCTGGCGACTCACAGGTCGATGTGTTGGCTGGCCGCCCGTTTGAACGTGCGCGTGCAGACGGCCCGGCGACCCGGGCAGGTGACGCGATCATGGTCGCCGACACGGAAACGTCTGGTTTCGGTACGGACAGTGAACAGGCTGGCGAGCCATCACCTGCTACAGTCTGTTACCAGGTGCTGTGTCGCCGACGCTTTCGACTGGGTGACGTTGGCGCTCCACAGGGGGTACAGGATCAGTTGACGTTCGCCTGACTGGCCTAATTTTGTCGGAACCTCCCCCTGGCGGGTGATATGTCAGTGTCGATTGTGCGATAACGCGTCACAAAGCCGCCCCCGTGGCATCCCTTAGGAGGATGCTGTTGTTGACGGGTGAAGCATGTCACCCTGAGCGATCGCGACGAGAGTTTGGGGAATTCTTCTCCGATCCACTCGTTGCTCTGGGTAAGCAGCAACGCCCTGGCTCAGCGATGAGCCGAGTGAAAGGACACCGCCATGGCCGACCGTGTGCTCCGTGGTAGCCGGCTGGGAGCGGTCAGCTACGAAACTGACCGCAATCACGACCTCGCCCCGCGCCGAACGGTTCGGTACGCCTGCCCGAAGGACCACGACTTCGAGGTCCCGTTCTCCGACGACGCGGAAGTGCCGCCGGTCTGGGAATGCCGGTTGCACGGCACCGAATCCAAGATGATCGACGGGTCGGTTCCCGAGCCGAAGAAGACCAAGCCGCCGCGCACCCACTGGGACATGCTGCTCGAACGCCGCACCATCCCCGAGCTGGAGGATCTGCTGACCGAACGTTTGCAGGAACTCAGGGGACGGCGTAGCCGCAGCGCCTGACTGACCGCACCACCACAGACCGACAGCCGCCCGGGATCCCCCACCTGGGCGGCTGTCCTGTGTCCGGATCGGCTTTTCCGCAGGTTGCACGATTCCGATCGGATGTGCCGGACATCCAGAACGACTGCCGGAGTTGGGGGCCGCCGGGATATGAGCAAAACGGGCAATGAGCTCGTGATGCCGTTGGTCAGGCGCCGGGTTGGAGGGTGGCGGAATCGGCATGGACTTGCTTGACGACTTCGGGCCTTACGGACGTCATCCTGCTCACCTTTGAGCAGGGGGTGTTGCCTGTTCGGTCAGTGTCGCCAGCCGGGGACACGTCTGCGGACGGTCGTGGCCGCTCGGGTGCGAAACTGGGCGCGGAACGTGACGACCCAAGGAGTTCGGTGTGGCCTCTGACGCTCTCGAAGGACCGGTGCCTGCATCAAGCGGACGGGGCCAGCCGATCCTCGACCTGCTGGACAAGGCCATCGGCGTGCAGACACCGCTGGTCCGCAAGAACATCGCCCGGGCCCGCCAACGCAACCCGGAGGCGACACCGGCGGAGGTCATCCGCACCCTGGAGCGGATGTACGTCAGCACCCTCGCGGGCACGGGGGCGGCGGTCGGGGGCGCTGCGGCCGCGCCCGCCGTCGGCACCGGGATCGCGCTGGCGCTGTCGGCGGGAGAGGCCTTCTCCTCGCTCGAACTGAGCACCCTGTTCGTGCTCTCGGTCGCCGAGGTCCACGGGGTCCGGCTCGACGAGATCGAACGCCGCCGCACGCTCGTCATGGGGATCCTGCTAGGCCAGTCCGGCTCCACGACCATCGGCAAGGTCGCCGAGCGCCCGGTCAGCACTGGGGCCGCCAGCTCGTCGGCAAGGTGCCCACGGCGACGCTGCGCCAGATCAACAAGGTCCTGGGCAGGAACTTCATCACCAGATACGGCACCAAGCAGGGGATCATCGTGCTCGGCCGGGTAGCCCCGTTCGGCATCGGCGCAGTGATCGGCGGCGGTGCCAACGCCACCGTGGCCGCCCTGGCCGTCCGGGCTGCCCGGCGGGCGTTCGGCCCGGCACCGCAGGCGTGGCCCGAGGCATCGCCGGGTTCCGCGCTTCCGGAGCGGGATTCTTAGCTTGTCCCTCCTGATCAGCACTTCTCACCGGCACCGTAGCCGACATATCCCGCCAAGCCCCCGAGTTCATCGACCGCTCTCCCGCTGAGCACCGCGCTCGGCGCGACACCCAGCGGGAGTGAACCCTGCCGCGCACTCAGCCGACGGCCGCGCCGAACCACGTGGGCAGCGCGTCGAGCAGATCTCGCTGATCGTCACCGACCCACGCCACGTGGCCGTCCGGCCGCAGTAGCACCGCGGGGACGTCCAATTCCTCGCTGACGTCGACGACGTGATCGACCCGGTCTGCCCAGCCCGCCACCGAGAGCCTGCCGGTCTGGTCGAGCAGCAGTCCGCGGCCGTCTCGTGTCAGCTCGTAGAGGCGCCCCCGCTTCAGCCCCATGTCCCGCAGCCGCCTGCCGAGCAGGTCGTGGCCCTCGCCGAAGTCGTAGCGGATCCCGATCGCGAGGATCTTCTCGATCAGGTACCGGTTCACCTCGTCGAAGTCCATCAGTTCCGTCAGCAGCCTGCGCACCGCCTGGGCACCCGGATCGAGGGACATGAGTTGCATCTGCGCGCGGGTGTTGTCCAGCACGTCGGCGGCCACCGGGTGGCGTTCGGTGTGGTAACTGTCGAGCAGTCCCTCCGGTGCCCAGCCGTTGACCTCGGCGGCCAATTTCCAGCCGAGGTTGAACGCGTCCTGGACACCGAGGTTGAGTCCCTGCCCACCGGTCGGCGGGTGGACGTGCGCCGCGTCGCCCGCCAGCAGCACCCGGCCGGTCCGGTAGCGCTCGGCCAGCCGGGTCGCGTTGCCGAACCGGGAGAGCCAGCGCGGTGAGTGCACGCCGAAGTCGGTGCCCGCAGTCGCGTGGAGCTGCCGCTTGATCTCATCAAGGGTCGGTGGGACCGAGCGGTCCTCGGTCACCCCCGCAGCGGGCACGATGACGCGGTACATCCCGTCCCCGAGGGGCATGGCGCCGAACCGCAGTTGAGTCTTGCGGACTTCGGCCATCACGGTGGCCAGCGTCTCCGGTGACGCGGTCAGTTCCATTTCGCCCAGCAGCGTCTCGACCGTGCTGGGCTCGCCGGGGAAGTCGACACCGAGCAGCTTGCGCACCGCGCTGCGGCCACCGTCGCAGCCGACGAGGTAGCGCGAGCGCAGCCGTGTGCCGTCGGCCAGCTCGACAGTCACCCCCTCGTCGTCCTGGCTCAGCCCGACCAGTTCACAACCGCGCCGGATCTCGACACCGACTTCGGTGGCGTGCTCGGTCAGCAGGCGCTCGATGATGGTCTGCGGGATGCCGAGAACGTAGGGATGCGCGGTGTCCAGCCGGTCCGGCGACGGCTTGGTAATGGCGGCGAAGAAACCGCCGACCGGGTGCCGCTGACCGAGAGCGAGGAACCGTTCCAGCAGACCGCGCTGGTCCATCACCTCGATGCTGCGCGCGTGCAGGCCGAGCGCACGGACGACCTTGGTCGGCTCCGCCTCCTTCTCCACCACGAGCACGCGCACACCGTGTAGCCGCAACTCCCCCGCCAACATCAGTCCGGTCGGTCCACAGCCGGCGACGACCACGTCAATCATGAAAACCCCCACATTCGACAAGGTTGCGTTTCGGCCGGATTCCCCGCGCCGAGTGCCCGCAACCGCGGCGCGAGCCCCCACCTCGACAAGGACGCACCTACTTCGTGAATCCCCGATTTCGGTGGGTTTTGGCTTCGGCCGGGAGATTCTGCATCACCACCCCGGCCTTGCCGCAAGTCCACCGGTGCGCTATAAATTGGACAGGGCAAGGAGTGGGTAATCTCCTTGCCCTTGTCTTTTTCTCTGGTGTTCTTGTCGTTTTCGCCGATATCAGCGGGTCAGGGGCGCCAGCGCACCGGGAGCGCGGTCAAGCTCCGCATGGTCGGTGACACCGACCACCCCAAGTCGGCGACGGGCACGGCGAGGCACAACTGCGGTGCCCGGCTCAGCAACACCGCCACCGCGATCTGGATCTCCACCCTGGCCAGGTGCGCCCCCAGACAGTGATGAGTGCCGTACCCGAAGGTCAGGTGGCGGTTCGTGGTGCGCCCGTTCTCGAACCGGTCGGCGCCGGTGAACGCCATCTCGTCCCGGTTGGCCAGCGGGATCGCGGCGGCGACCTGGTCGAACGCGCGAATCCGCACGCCCCCGAGGTCGATGTCGGTGGTCGCGACCCTGGTCATGGTCATCGTCACCGACGGGCTGTACCGCAGCGTCTCCTCGACGATCCCGGGCAGCAACGCCGGATCGGCCAGTGCTCGGGCGAGGAGGTCGGGTCTGGTCAGCAGGCACAGGACGGTGTGTGCGATTTGGGC
>JALZNB010000553.1 GCA_030857905.1 Actinomycetota bacterium | reverse complement strand
CCGCCCATCATCGTCCTCGAACACCGAGGACCTGGCCTTACGGGTCATGTCAGTCGATCCGAATCTCGCCCTGCGTCAGGCCGGGTTGCTGTGAACCAGTGGACTCAACTCACCCTGACACGCAGGGGAGCGCCAAGACTGGCAGGCGGTTGTCCGCCTGCTTGGTGTGGGCGGGGCCGAGGAGGAACAGAGCAGGCCGCAGATGCCCGCAACGGACAGGAGCTCGGCGGCGCTGCGCCGTGGGCACTTGGCTGCCCGGTGTGCAAGTGCTCTGAAGAGCGAAGCGCGACTTGCCCAGGTTCGAGCGGAGCTGGATGCGCTCTGTGCCAGCAACAGGGAGAACGACACGTGTCCGGGGCACTGCGTGAGGGGCGCGCTCTGGTCGTATGAGGACGACTTCCCCGACGCCTAATCTCCCAATGGCCGCGGCTTCTTTCCGCACTTAAATCACCTAGTCAATTCCAACGACGGGACAGCCATGCCCAGAAGGAGACGCAAGTCGCTCCTGCTTGTCGATGAGGACCTGGCTCGCGAGGACCGCGAAGAAGGCTACCGGCGACTGCTTATGGAGTTGCAGCGCTCGTGGCGTTCACGGAGGCAGGTTCCGATTTCGCGAGCCACCGTGGCCGACGCAGTGATCGACAATGCTCGTCGACGCGAGCGGCGTGCATCCAACACTAGGAAGCACCGCGACAGGCAGTCTGGACAGTTAAACGAGTAGTGCGTAGCTAATTTCACAACAGCTATCGCATTGCTGGTTACTGTTGCTCCGTCGAGCCATGCCAGAGGTAACCGCCCATAGGTTCGGTCGAATCTTCGCCCGAATATTCGACCGAACCTATGGTTGCCTCGATTTCCTGGTGCCGTCATAACTGGTGATGTTCGCCCAAACATGTCACAACTGCGTGGCTTCAATCAGATTCGGTGCCGGACGTGAACGAAAGGAGACTCGCTATGAAATCAGACCTGAAACCCAGAGCGCCTGCGGCGACACCAACAAGATTTCAGACAATCTTGGCCGATCCGCCATGGAATGTGCATCAGAGCGGAAACAAGGGAGCCAACCAGCACTACCCGCTGATGTCGCTGCGGCGCATCATGGACATGCCGGTTGCTGACCTCGCGCTTCCTGATGCCCACCTTTGGCTGTGGGTCACAAATTCAACGCTTCGTGATGGATACGATGTGGCGGAAGCCTGGGGCTTTACGGTGCGCTCGCCGCTGACCTGGATCAAGTTCCGCCTCGGGCTGGGTCCATACCTGCGTAACAGCACAGAACATTTGCTGTTCGCGACGCGCGGCAAGGCCCAGGTCAGGTTCCGTTCGCAGCCGACCTGGATCAATGCTCCAGTACAAGAGCATTCCCACAAACCAGAAGAGCAGTTCGCGCTTATTGAGCGAATTTCAAGTGGGCCGTATCTCGAACTCTTCGCCCGGCGGCGTCCCGCATCGAGGGCGGATTGGTCGGTGTGGGGCAACGAGGTTGACTCCGATATCACCATCCCTGGCTATCCGGTTCCAAGCGACGTGACGAGGAGGCAGCCATGACTGGTGACAAGGATCCATTCAGCCGCATGATGAACAGGGCTGTTCTCTCGCTGACCATCCTGCCCCTCAGTCTGGTTGCGCTCACCGCAGTCGTGGCGTTTCTGATGCCGTACATGGAAACGATCGGCGCAATTCTGGTCGTGGTCGGTGTTGTACTTCTGCTCTGCATCCTGGGGCGCTTGCTGTTCAGGATCGTGCAGTGGTGGCGGTCTCGGTGGTGAATATACCTATGAGATGCGTATTCAGAGGCAGCTCGTTGTGGAATAGACAACGGGTATTGACGAACGGGACGAGATATTTCATAAGTGGGCGAAGTGACGTGCGGCCGACGTGCTTCACGAACAGGATATGTGTAACGAAGGAAGGAGGTGGACAAATGGGTTCACGACGACAAAGCAAGAATTTAGGTGACGAAGCACGGTATCGGGTACGCGGTATCCGTCGTGACCCGGTCGATATCGCAAAGCTCAGCAGAGCACTTATCGGGTTGGTGCTGGCGGATCTCGAACGCGCTGCACAAGCGGATCACGCCGCCACGTCGGACCGACCCAAAGCCCGCGAGGACGTCGATCCTGGAGGTGGGACTGATGACTAACCGCCTTGTCTTCTCTGGACTTCATTTGGCCCGCCCGCTGGATGAAGTCGCTGCGCTGCGGGTGCTCGATAGGTTGGCCGCCGAGCGCCATGCTCCACAGCTCGTTCTCGAAGCACGCGCCGATGCAGGCGGTGTCCGGCATCTGCTGGGCTGCCGCGAGACCGAGGTACACGAGCTTCGTCGTACCTTGGTCGACTTGCTTCCTGGCAGTCTGCTCACTTCGGCCTCTCCCGATCAGGGCGTCGCTCGGCCTCATGTTGACCTGGCGAATCGGTTACGACTCCGACCGCACGGCCCAGCACTTCGTACCGACATCGCTGAAGCCACGACGAAGGCGCTGTTGTCCGCATTGGCCGTGCCCTTGGGGCCTGACGAGCACCTGGTACTCCAGATTGTGCTCGGCCCACGCCATGCGCCGAGGGCGTTGCCGATGGAAGTGCCAGATCCCAGTGCCAGCTTGGCGACCACCGCTCTCCGTGGCGTTCGGGTCGCCAATCCCGAGACGCGGCAGCGGCTTCAAGAACGCGCCAGCCAGAGTGGGTTCGCCGCGACGATTCGCCTTGGTGTTGCCAGCGCCGACCCAATTCGCCGTCGCCGCCTGACACTGGGGCTACTGAGCGCACTCTCAACCGCCCAGAGTCCCGGCGTCCGCATCGATCTGGTGCGCGAGTCTGCGGCTGGGCTGAATCAGGCGCGGGCGCCGTGGTGGTGGCCGCTACGCCTCGGCGTCACCGAGCTTCTCGGGCTCTTGGCCTGGCCGCTCGGCGACGGCGACCTGCCAGGCGTGGCACCCATGCATCCGAAACGACTGCAAGCAAGTCGATCCGTGCACACCGGCCCTCGGGTGTTCGCGCGCAGCGCTGCACCTGGCGACACCAGGTTGATCGGTCTCAGCGCGCAGGATCAGACGTTCCACGGCGTGGCTTACGGGCCGAGCGGCTCAGGTAAGACGACGGCCCTGCTGCACCTCATCATGGCCGACATCGCGGCGGGCAGGCCGATCGCTGTGCTCGACCCGAAGAAGCAACTCATCGAGGACATCCTGGCCCGGATCCCGGCACACCGGATGGACGACGTCGTCGTCCTTGACGCCAGCGATCCGCGGCCCGTGGGCTTCAACCCGCTCGACGTGTCCGGTCGTGATCCTGATGTGGTGGTCGACGGCATTCTGGCCGTGTTCGAGGGCGTCTTCCGCGACGGTTGGGGGCCTCGCACAGCAGACATCTTCAGCGCCAGCCTGCGCACCCTGGCCCGCAACAGCCGCCCAGAGCAGCCCGCGACCTTGGTCGACCTACCACGCCTATGGACTGATCCGGCGTTTCGCCGCCACCACATCGGCAAGGTAGCGGGCGACATGGCCCTCGGCGGCTTCTGGGCCTGGTTCGAGAGCCAATCCACGAACGCCCAAGCCGGAGCCATCGCCAGCCCACTGAACAAATTGCGCAAATTCCTCCTCCGACCCGCGCTGCTGCGGATGCTCGATCAACGCGAGGGCCGCTTCCGACTGCGCGACACGTTCCGCGAGAACAAGGTCGTACTGGTGCCACTCAACGAAGGGTTGATCGGTCCGGGAACGGCCAGCCTGCTCGGCAGTTTGGTCATCGCCGATCTCTGGCAGGCCACGCAGGAACGGGCCGGGCACCCAGGAGCCGAGAAGCACGTCGGCGTCGTCTACGCCGACGAGGCACCGCGTTTTCTTCACCTTGGCGTGTCCCTTGCCGACGCGCTCGCGGTCAGCCGGTCCCTCGGGGTCGGCTGGTTTCTCGCCGCCCAGTTTCGCAGCCAATTTCCGCCCGATTTGCAGACGGCCGTCGACATGAACGCCCGCTCCAAGATTCAATTCGCAACCGAGTACGACGACGCCAGAAGCACCGCCCGGCTCGCCGCTGAGCTGTCCATCGAAGACGTCATGGCGGTCCCCAAGTACCACGCCTACGTCAACCTCGTAGCAGACGGCCACCCGTCTGGTTGGGCGTTGGTGCAGACCCTGCCACCGCCGCCGATGTTCAGCGACCCGGAGGTCGTGCGAGCCGCCAGTCGCGCCCGTTACGCACCTCCCGTTGTGGCTACCGCGACCCGCGTCGATGAAGAAGTTGCCTCGGCCGAGTTGTCGTCAGCCGACACAGCTCGGGATGAGCCGATCGGCCGGAAACGGAGGCAGCGATGAACAGGAAACGCTCTCGGGCGGGGCGAGCCTTCGCCCGTCTGTCCGCTCGTATCTCCACGTTGACCACGTCTCCGCTTCCGACCAGCTCACACCCGCTCCCACACTCCTTCCAGGATGGGACTGACCCCCTATTCGGGGGTCACCGCGCCGCGCTCGCCGACGCTGGAGTGATGATCACCAACTGCGGAGGGCAGGTGCCATGAGCCCAACCGACACGACCAGCCTGCTGCTCCGCCTCTCTGAACGAGACCTCGGCATCTTGGAGTCGCTGCGCGCGTTCCGTCTGCTGACCACAAGCCAGATTCGGCGGCTCCACTTCACCGAATCGCACGCCAGCCTCGGAGCAGCGGCCGGAGCGACGATGCGCGTTCTTACGCGACTGGAAAGCCACAAGCTCGCCAGTCGGCTGACACGACGGATTGGCGGTGTCCGCGCTGGTTCGTCGGGGATCACCTGGCAGCTCGGTCCGACCGGTGAGCGGCTTCTGCGCACGATGCACGGCGAGGAGAAGCGGCGCCGGTACATCGAGCCATCCGGCGCCTTCGCCGCACACACGCTGGAGGTAGCCGAGCTGGCGATCGCCGTGCACGAGCTGCGCGACGAGGGGGCCGTCGAACTTGTCAGCGT
>JALZNB010000490.1 GCA_030857905.1 Actinomycetota bacterium | reverse complement strand
AGGTGGCCGTCGCCGACGAGATCGCCGGGGCGGCCGACCTGGTCAAAGGCAAGCTCGGCGCCGTTCCCGTCGCGATCGTGCGCGGCCTGGAGATCGGCGACGAGACCTCCACGGCCCGCGATCTGGTCCGCCCGGTCGACGACGACCTCTTCCGGCTGGGCACCGAGGAAGCGATCGTGCAGGGCCGCCGTGAGGCGACATTGCTGCGCCGGTCGACGCGGTCGTTCAGCGGCGAGCCAGTCGACCCGGACGTGATGCGACGCGCGGTCGCGGTGGCGTTGACCGCGCCCGCACCGCACCACTCCCGGCCGGTGCGGTTCGTCCGCGTCGTCGCGAGGCGGGCCGCCCTGCTGGCGGCGATGCGCGAGGCGTGGAAGGCCGACCTGCGCGCGGACGGGCTGTCCGACGACCGGATCGAGCGCAGGATCGCGCGGGGGGCACTGCTCTACGAAGCGACCGAGATCGTGCTGCCGTTTCTCGTGCTCGACGCCGCCCACGACTACCCCGACCCCCGTCGCGCGGACGGCGAACGAACGATGTTCACCGTCGCCGGTGGCGCCGCCGTGCAAGGGTTCCTGGTGGCCTTGGCCGCCGAGGGACTGGGTTCGTGCTGGGTAGGCTCCACGATCTTCTGTGCGGACGTCGTCCGCAAGGTGCTCGACCTGCCCGCGTCCTGGGAGCCGCTGGGCGTGGTGACGGTCGGACATCCGGTGGACGAGCTGACACCACGTGAGCCGAGGAACGACGAAGGATGGACCGAGCTGTGAGCCTCCACGCCGACGCGGTGTCCACCCTTTCCGCATGGCGGCCCGCGGCCAAGGGCCAGGAGTCGCTACGGCAGGCGTATCTCGGATTTCTCGCCGCGCGACCGGACGCGTGCATGCGGGCGTGCGAACCCGGTCACATCACCGCGTCGGCGCTGGTGTTCGACAGCACCGGTTCGCGCGTGCTGCTGACGCTGCACCCGCGCGTGGGGCGCTGGCTGCAACTCGGCGGGCACTGCGAGCCGTCGGACACGACCCTGGTGGGGGCCGCACTGCGCGAGGCCACCGAGGAATCGGGGATCACCGGGCTGCGCATCGAGTCGACGCCGCTGCATGTGGACGTGCATCCGATCACCTGCTCGCTTGGCGTCCCGACCCGGCATTTCGACGTCCGGTTCGCGGCGTCGGCGCCCGAAGGCGCCGAGGAGGTCCGCAGCGACGAGTCGTTGGACCTGCGCTGGTGGCCGATCGACGCGCTGCCCGACGACGACGACGACGGCTCGGCCGGGATCGCGGACATGATCGCCGCACGCGGGATGTCCGCGTGATCACCATCGACCCGACCTCGACCGTGCCGCCCTTCGAACAGGTACGCACCACGATCGCCCGGCAGGTCAACGACCACACCCTCGCGGTCGGCACGAAACTGCCGACCGTGCGCCAACTCGCGGCCGATCTGGGAATCGCGGCGAACACGGTCGCTCGGGCGTATCGGGAACTCGAAGAAGCGGGCCTGGTCGAGACCCGAGGGCGCGCGGGCACGTTCGTCAGCGCGGCGGGCGACCGAACCCAGGAACGGGCGCGCAAGGCGGCCGACCAGTTCGCCGCCACCGCCCACCAGCTCGGGATCGAGCGGGACGCGGCGATGGAGATCGTCGCGGCCGCGTTGGACCGAGTGACCCTTTAGGTCACATGGCGCGAAAGTCGCGCGGGGAGAACCTGGGCGCGAACCGGGGTTTGGCGAAGCCGCTCGCCTCGATGTAGCGCACGGCGCGCTGCCGATGCGGCGCGTAGGGGGCGAGCACTTCCAGCATTCCCGCGTCGTCGAGTTTCCGGCCGACCAGCGCCCAGCCGACCAGTGCGGGAATGCGGAAATCGCCGACGCTGACGGCGTCCGGGTCGCCCCAGGCGCGCTGGGCGACCTCGGCCGAGGTCCACACGCCGATGCCGGGGACCTTGCGCAGCAACAGCCGCCCCTCGACGCCGCGCAAGTCCGTCGCTCGTTCCAGGCGTCCGGCGACTTGCGCGGCGGCCACCAGCGCACGACGGCGGCCACCGTCCACTCCGGCCGCGTGCCACTCCCAGTCCCGGAGGGCGAGGATCGCCCGAGGGGTCGGCGGGGCGTGCATCCCCCGTGGCGCCGGGCCTGGTGCGGGCGTACCGAATCGACGGGCGAGCTCGCGCCAGGACCGGTGGGCCTCGATGCCGGTGACCTTCTGTTCGAGGATCGCCGCGAGCAGCACATCCCAGACGCGGCCGGTGGCACCGAGACGCAGCCCCGGCCGCGTGCGACGCGTCTCGGCGATCAGCGGGTGGTGTGCCTCGAAGTCGTCGTCATTGTCCTGCCCACCAAGCAAAGCGGGCACACCGTCGATGAGGACTTCGGCACCGAGTCCCCAAGCCGCACTGTGGACTTCGCCGTGACTCGCGCGGAGGTTGAGGGTGCCGGGGCCGAGTTCGGTGTTCGCGGTGAACCAGATGCCGCGCTGATCTTGTTGCTGCGTCGGGTCATGGGGCCCTCGGCGCAGTGGCCGCAGCAGTCCGGCGACGTCCACCCGGCCGCCCGGCGTCCAAGTGCCGGTCAGTGCGGTGTCGACGGGAATCGCGGTCATCGGCAGGACCGTACCTCCCGGTTGGCTAGAGTCATGGCACCAGCCATTGAAGCATCGACGCGAGGACACGACGCTCAGTGACCAACAGCGAGGCGACCGACCTGTTCATCGTTGTGCCCGCGGGTGGGAGCGGCACTCGACTGTGGCCGCTGTCGCGGGCGTCGAACCCGAAGTTCCTGCACCCGCTGACCGGCACCGACCGGTCCCTGCTGCAGGCGACCTACGACCGGCTCGCGCCGCTGTCGTCGCCGGAGAACCTGCTCGTGGTCACCGGAACCGCGCACGCGGCCGGGGTGGCCCGCCAGCTGCCGTCCCTGCCCGAGCGCAACATCCTGGTCGAGCCGCTGGCCCGCGACTCGTGTGCCGCCATCGCCCTGGCCGCCGCCGTGATCGAGCGCCGCAGCCCCGGCGCGGTGATGGCCTCCTTCGCCGCCGACCACCTGATCACCGACACGGCCGAGTTCGCGCACACCGTCGGCAGGGCCGTCGACGGCGCCCGCGAGGGGCGTCTGATGAC
>JALZNB010000460.1 GCA_030857905.1 Actinomycetota bacterium | reverse complement strand
GGACCACACCATCGGCGGCCTGACGTCCCACCAGGAACAGCACCACGCCCACGGCCAACCCCGCGACAGCGCTCACCAGCGATTCGGCCGCCGCGATGCGCCGGACTTGGCGGTTGTCCGCGCCGACAAGCCGGATCGCGGACAGTCTGCGGTCCCGTTCGGCACCCGCGATCCGGGTACTCGCCGCGACGAAGATGAACACCGGCACCAGCAGCGCGACCGAACCCAACAGCAGCAACAGCAACAACGGCGGATTGAGCGGTGTCTCGACGGCGGTTTTCCCGAAGCGGTAGACCTCTTGTATTTTCCCGGCGGCAAGGCGTTCGTCGCCGCCGATGTAGGCGACCAGAGCGTCGGGCTGGCGGACGACTTCGGGGGCAAGAGTGCCGATGACGCGTTGTGGGAACCGCTCGCGCAGCAGCGGGTTGTCCGCCAGCAAGCGGCCCAACGCGGGCGAAACATGGATCTCGTCGGCCGTGGGCAACGTGGTGAGTCCCGGCGGCTTCGGCGATGTCGGCCCGGTCGCGTGGAGAAGGCGGACACTGATCAGCTGTGACCGGAACTCGTTCAGCGTGGCCGCGTAGTACAGCGGCGCCACGCCGTCGATCTTCTCGGTGCTCGGTACTTCGGCGAGACCGCGCTGCTCGCGCGCGTCCGTCATCGGACCGATCGACGCGGCGAGCAGGAGCACGGCGACCGCGATGGCCACCCCGAACGTGCTGAGCACGAAGCGCGCCAACGAGGTCCGGCCACCCCCGACGGCCAGCCGGACCCCGATGGCGAAGTCGTTGAGCAGGGCCCTCACGACACCAGCTCCACCTGTCGCGTCTTGCCGTCACGGACGACGACCTCGCGGTCGGAGTACGCGGCCACCCTCGGTTCGTGGGTGACGAGCACGATCGATGCGCCGGTCTCCCTCGCGGCGCCCACCAGCAGTCGCATGACCTGTTCGCCGTTGAGCGAGTCGAGTGCGCCGGTCGGCTCGTCGGCGAAGATCACCTTGGGTGCGGTGACCAGGGCCCGCGCGATCGCGACCCGCTGGCCCTGGCCGCCGGAGACCTCACCGGGCCGATTGGCGGCGACACCGTCGACTTCGAGCCGCGCCAGCCAGCGGTGGGCCTCGCTCTCGGCGTTCTTGCGGGATTCACCGCCCAGCCGCAACGGCAGCGCCACGTTCTCCACACAGGACAGTTCCGGTACCAACTGGCCGAACTGGAAGACGAAGCCGAACTCGCCGCGGCGCAAGGCACTGCGCTGCTTGTCCGCCATCGCCGACAACTCACGGCCCGCGTAGACGACCGAACCCGACTCCGGGGCGACGATGCCCGCCAGGCAGTGCAGCAAGGTCGACTTGCCGGACCCGGACGGTCCCATGACCGCGACGACCTCGCCGGGGCCACCGTCATGTCCGCGTCGTCGAGGGCCTGAGTCTGCCCGAAGGTCTTGCGCAGCCCGGTGGCCCTGAGGATGGGTTCGGTCATTCGCGCACCTGCTTCGCCAGGTCGGCGAGGCGGGCCGTGGACAGCTCAAGCCACCGCAGGTCCGCTTCGAGGTGGAACAGCGCGTGATCGCAGATGAGCTGGTCGGCGAGGTCGCCGTCCCGCTTGCGCGTGGTCAGCTCCCGCATGGCCTTGAGGTGCGCCACCCGCTGCACGTCAAGCACGTCCTCGGCGCTGCGGCCGGACATCAGGGCCAGGACGACTTTGGTGTACAGCGCGCTCTGCAGGTAGATCTGCGGGCTTTCCGGCGTCACGAGCCACTCTCCGACGTCGGTGACGCCCGCATCGGTGATGGCGTACCGCTTCCGTTCCGGGCCGCCTCCAGGTTCGACACCGCTCTCCTCCACCAGTCCGTTGCGCAGCAGTCGCGAGAGCGTCGCGTAGACCTGCCCGTAAGCCAGGGGGCGGTCTTGGCCGAAGTGCTCGTCGTAGACGCGCTTGAGGTCGTAGCCGTGCCGCGGGCCGGTTTCCAGCAACCCGAGCAGGGCGTGTCCAATCGACATGCGACCCACTCTACAGCATGTGTATACACATGAAGAATAGAAGGTTGAGCTGCGGTTTCACGAACACGCGCAGAGACAGAACGGGTGGCCGATGGGGTCGGCGTAGACGTTGAAGGTGTCGTTGGACAGGTCGACGGGACGTGCGCCGAGTTCCACGACTCGCTCATGGGCGGCGGCGAGGTCAGTGACACCCAGGTCAAGGTGCATCATCTGCGGCCGCTCACCCGTGGGCCAGGTCGGCGGCTGATAGTTCTCGATCTTCTGAAAGGAGACGCGCCCGCCATCGCCCGCGATGGAGACCCAGTCCTCGCGGGGCGCCGGGTCCGGCGGCCAGTCGAGGATGCGGGCGTAGAAGCGGGACAGTTCAAGCGGATCGGGACAGTCGAGCACGATCGCGCGCAGCGTGGGTACCGCGTTGGACGCCGCAAAGTCGGCCATCGAACACACCCTCTCTCGTCATAACCAGTGAACCGATTATGAGAGTTAGCGTCCGACACGGCAACCGCTATCGGGCCTACAGTGGTGTCGTGGTCCCCGATGTGGAATTGATCCTCGACTTCCTCAACACCCTCGACATGGACGAGCGCACCGACGTCCTCGACGACGGCGTCCAGTGGCGGGCATGGCTGCTCGAACACTCCCTGGCGGACGCCGACCCCACCGAGACCCGCGCGGTACGCGACGGGTTGCGGCGCGCGGTTCTCGGCGAAGCGGCGGACGCGCCACCGGTGCTGGTGCGGATCGAACTGGGCGCGGGTGTGCCCCGACTGGTCGCCCCCGAGGTGACCGGGGCCGTGCTCGCGGCGGCGGCACGGCTCTCGACACTCGGCGAATGGGAGCGGATGAAGATTTGCCCGGCCGACGAGTGCCGGTGGGCGTTCTTCGACCGATCGCGCAACCGGTCCCGCACCTGGTGCTCCATGCGGGTGTGCGGGAACCGGGAGAAAGCGCGGGCGTGGCGAGAACGCGCCCGGACTAGCTGAGGGGGTGCAGACGCTCGATCGCCTGGTCGAGAACGTCGTCACGCTTGCAGAAGGCGAACCGCACGAGGTGGCGCCAGCGTTCGGGGTTGTCGGTGAAGACCTGCACCGGCACGGCGGCGACCCCGATCCGCGCCGGTAGCGCCCGGGCCAACTCCAGCCCGTCGGCGAAACCGAGCGGACGGACATCCGCGCAGACGAAGTAAGTGCCCTCGGTCGGGCGCACACCGAACCCCGCCGCGGCGAGACCCGCCGACAGCCGGTCACGCTTGTCGGCCAGCGACGCCCGCAACTCGGCCACCCACGCCGACTCCCGCCGCAGCGCGTACGCGATCGCGGGCTGGAAGGGCGCGCCACCGACGAAGGTCAAGAACTGCTTGGCGGCACGCACGGCGCCGACCAGCTCGGCCGGGCCGCACACCCAGCCGATCTTCCATCCGGTGCAGTTGAAGCTCTTGCCCGCGCTGGAGATGGTCAGCGTGCGCTCGGCCATTCCCGGCAGCGACCCGAGCGGCAAGTGCTCGCGGCCGTCGAAGACCAGGTCCTCGTAGACCTCGTCGGTGATCGCCACCAGGTCGTACTCGACACACAGCGCGGCGACGGCCTCCAGTTCAACCCTGGTCAGCACGCTGCCGGTCGGGTTGTGCGGGGTGTTGACCAAGATCACCTTCGTCCGGGGCGTGATCGCGGCCCGCAACGCGTCGATGTCGAGACCGAAGCGGCCGGAAGGCTCCTCGGCCAACGACACCACCTTGCGCGTGGCGCCCGACATGGCGACCGCCGCGGCATAGGAGTCGTAGTACGGCTCGAAGAGGACAACCTCGTCGCCCGCCTCCACCAGCGCCAACAACGACGCCGCGATCGCCTCCGTGGCACCGACGGTGACCAGGATCTCGCTGTCGGGGTCGAACGCCGTGCCGTAGCGCGCCCGCTGCTCCGCGATCGCGGCCCGCAACTCGGGGCGACCCGGTCCCGGCGGGTACTGGTTGAGGCCCGCTGAAATGGCCTTACGGGCCTCCTCCAGCATGGCGATCGGTCCGTCGCTGTCCGGAAAACCCTGACCGAGGTTGACCGCGTCATGCTGGATCGCCAGCGCGGTCATCTCGGCGAAGATCGTCGATGTGAAGGGGCGCAGCCGGGGCACGAGCGAAGTTCGGGGCACGGATGAGCATCCTCACGGAGAATGGCCCCGTGGAGCAACTGACACCCGCCGAACAGGACAAGCGCCAAGCCCTGAGGCGGATGAAACTGGTGGCCCTCGGGTTCCTGGTCGCCGCCGCGCTGATCTTCCTGGCGATGACCCTGTGGCAGTCCGCGGGCGCACCCGGCTGGGTCGGCTACGTGAAGGCCGCCGCCGAGGCGGGGATGGTCGGCGCCCTCGCCGACTGGTTCGCCGTCACCGCGCTGTTCCGCAGGCCACTGGGCCTGCCGATCCCACACACGGCGATCATCCCGACGAAGAAGGACGTCCTCGGCGACAGCCTCGGCGATTTCGTCGGCACCAACTTCCTGTCCGAGGACGTCGTGCGCGACCGGCTGCGCCGCGTCGGTGTCACCCGGCGGCTCGGCGGGTGGCTCTCGGCACCGGAGAACGCGGAACGGGTCACCTCGGAGCTGTCCACGGTCGTGCGCGGCGCGGTCACCGTGCTGCGGGACGAGGACGTCCAGGCGGTCATGGAACAGGCCGTGGTGACCCGCATCGTCGGCGTGCCGTGGGGTCCGCCGCTCGGACGCCTGCTCGAACGGGTCTTCGCCGACGGCGCGCACCACAAGCTGGTCGACCTGATGTGTGACCAGGGCTACGAGTGGGTGAAGGCCAACCACGCGCAGGTACTGGGGGTGGTGTCCGGGCGGGCGCCGACGTGGTCGCCGAAGTTCGTCGACTCCCTCGTCGCGGACAAGGTCTACGGCGAGGTGCTGAACTTCGCCTGGAACGTCAAGTCCGACCCGGAACACCCGATGCGGGTCGCGCTGGACACGTTCCTCACCGAATTCGCGGGCGACCTGCAACACGACCCGGTCGTGATGGAACGGGCCGAACACGTCAAGACCCAGGTACTCGAACACGACGAGGTGCAGAACCTCATCGGCTCGGCATGGTCGACCGCGAAACGGATGCTGCTCGACGCCGCCGAGGACCCGTCGAGCGAACTCCGCACTCGCGTCCGCGCGGGCCTGATGAC
>JALZNB010000404.1 GCA_030857905.1 Actinomycetota bacterium | reverse complement strand
CCCCCCCTGCTTCGCTACTTCGCGTATACCTCGAACTCGTATAGCGAGTAGCCCCACCCGGTGCCCCTCGTGACGCCTTGCATGCGCACGAACCGGGTGGTTGTCGTGGGAAAGACGATCGTGTCGGTCCCGCCATCGCCGCCGCTCACCACGTGGACGTCGCGCCACGCCACGCCGTCGGTGGAGGCCTGGATCTTGTACGCCGAGCCGTAGGCGTCCTGCCATTTCAGCACCGCACGAGAAACCGGTTGCACCGAACCGAGATCGACCGTGATCGACTGGTTGTCGCTCCAGTTGCTCGCCCACCGCGTGCCGTGGTTGGCGTCGACGGCCTTGCCGGGCGGCAGGTTGTTCCACCCGGTCTCATGGCTGCTCGCGGTGGCGACCTTGCCCGCGGCCAGGTTGGCGATGGTGTCCCCGCGTCGTGCCGGGAACTCCACCACTTGTTGGAACGTGGGGCGGTTCTGCGTGCTGATGGCCTTGTGGGTGATGCCGCCCAGTGCGTTGTGGATGATCGAGTCGGCACACCACTGGTCGCCCGCGGCGCACTCGCCGGACTGCGGGTAGACCTCGGCGATGGGCTTCGCCACGGCCGACTTCAGCGTGTCGAGCGCGATCTGCCTGCATTGACCCAGGACTCCGCCGCCGCAGAACTTCGCGCCCAGTGGGGCTTGCACGGCGTCACCGAGTACCGCCCGCAAGTCCTTGTGCGCGTAGCCATACCACCCGAACTGGTAGGAAGAGCCGTTGTGCGCCTGGCGTGAGGGTGACTGGTCGAGCGGGATGACCTGGGTCAGCGCGGTGTACGCGGGATCGCCGAGGCTGGGGCCGAACTGGGCCTTGGCCAGCAGCGGCCACCACGCGTCAAGCAGCTTGATCGCGTTGGTGTGCGCGTAGGTGTGACTGTCCTGTCGGGTTTCCTTGCGCAGGCCGCCTGCCGCGTGCCACTGCTTGAGTTCGGTGACGGCGTTCGCGACCACCGGATCGGCAATCGGGGCGTCACCGATCACCCGGAACAGCAGCGGTAGGAGACGTTCCGCCCGCAGGTCGGCCAGCGCGGCCTCGGCCATCACCTGAGTCAGGTTGACCCGGTTGGCCTTCCCGCGTTGCAGCAGCGATTTCACCCTGGCGTCGAGCAGGTCGCCGCGGTGCACGGCTTGGCGCTCGAAGTCCGCCGCCGCTGTGCCGGGCGCCTGATTGTTGTTCCAGGAGATGAAGTAGTCCTGGTTGAGCGCGTTCGGGTGTTGCTCGTAGGGGGTGTAAGCCGCTCGGTTGGTCGTCGGGTTCCAGTCGACCCAGTCGTGACCGGAGTCTGCCTTGATCGGCATACTCGGGTCCACAGTGGATTTGCGAACCGGATTGGTTCCCGAGTTGTAGTACGCGACATCCTTGCTGTCGGCGTAGAACCAGTTGAACGCGTAGCTGACGTTCGAGGCGGCCCTCTGGAACTCGCCTGCCGATCGAATCGCCGCGGGGTCGTTGAACTCCTGGAAGGCGACGACGGCGTCGAGTTCGTGCAGGAAGGTCGAACGGAGTTGGGCGTAGGCGACCGGCTTGCCGCCGACGGTCGCTCGGTGGGTGACCGGCCCGTACTTGGTTCGGTAGGCGCGCAGGGTGTACGAGCCCGCGTTGATCGGGCTGGCGACCGACCAGTACCACGAGTTCCTGCGCTCCACGGTCTGCATCGGCACGCACGTGCCGTTGTCGAGGTAGTGGTTCGAATTCTTGGTGACGGGTGTGCCGGACGGCTCGCAGAGGTCGACGGCGTACGTGTCGGTGATGTCCTGACCCGCGCTGGTCGCGCTCCACGAGTAGTCCTGGCCGCGGCCGAGCAGCACGTAGAAGCTGATGCCCGCGAACGACGCCCCGCGCGCACTGATGCCGGGTCCCTGGAGTTCTTGCAGCATCAGCAGTTGCGGCGCGAAGTACCCGGTCTGCGGTCCGAAGACGGCGACCGGGTTCCCGCTCGTGGTGTGCGCACCCGAGACGAGCAGCGCGTTGGACATGCCGTCCTTCTTCTCGATCAGGTCGCCGGGCAGCACACCGTCGCTGAGGATGCCCTTCGCCGCGTCGAGGTTGGGCGTGCCGTCCGGCAGCGTCGGCGAGACACCGCTCGGCGCGGTGGTGTCCTTGCCCACGCGCTGGTCGCTCGCGGCTTTCGCGACTGCTTCATCCCGTGTGGACGCTGTCCCGGTACGGTCGAAGACCAGCTCTTGTCTGGTGGCCGAACCCTTGTCCGGCATGGCGACGCCGGTCGCGTTCGCCGGGGACTTGGCGTAGGGGAAGCTCGTCCCGTTGTGCACGGTCTTGACGTGCTCGGGATCGTCCTCCGAGCGCATTCCCTTCCACACCTTCTCGCCCTCGACGACGCCGTAGCGTTCCTGGATCGCGAGTTTGGCGATCGCGGCCTGTACCTCGCCGCCGCCACCGCCGCCGAACTGGGCGCCGATCACGGTCGCGATGGACGCGGTGTCGGTGAGCTTGAACGGCTCGATCCGGCCCGCGTTGGTGATGGCGTCGATGTGCCCGAGCAACACGTACTCGCCGGGGAAGTAGCGTCCGCTGTGCGACTCGGTGATGTACTTGTTGATTCCATCCACATAGGACTGTGCGTCCAGCATGGCCTGCCTGCCGCGCGGGCCGGATGCCGCCACGTCGTCGACCTGGCGCTGCAACTCGGCCTCGGTGTACGGCGCGTCGGCGAAGAAGTCCTGTTCGAGCTGCTGGTTGGCCGCGGCGCCACCGGCGAACGGGGTGAGTTGGCCTCGGCCGACCCGGCGCAGCACGTCCATCAGGAACAGTCGGTCCTGGGCGGCGGCGTATCCGGCACCGAAGGTCGTGCCGCTGCGGGTGGTGCCATAAACGTGCGGCACTCCGGTCGCCTTGTCCCGGACGATCGTCACGTCCGAGCGCGGCCTGACGGTGCTTTCGACCTGGTCGCCGGGCACGCCGAAGGACGCGTCGTTGAAGAAGTTCGTGATCTTCTCGCTGGTTAGCCCGGGGTAGCCCTGCGCGAGGGCGTCGTACTTGCCGAGTTGGTCGTCGGAGTGTCGTGGCCGGGTGCCGAGGGTCTGGTGGGCCAGGATTTCCGTGAGAGTGGCGTTGCCGTTTTCGCCGGGTGGCACGATATCCGCGCACTGCTTGAGGCAGAAGTCCTCGACGGCGGCCGCGGCCACCGGCTCGCTCTGGGCTGGGGCCACCGCGATTCCGCCTGCGACCAACACCAGGCCGAGCACCGCCGTGAGGTGCCGAGTGCGTCGTGCCATGGGCGTGACTCCTCTCACACTGTGACGGTTTGTCACGTTACCGGCGCGTAGCGGTTTGCGAAAGAGGTTCGCGTTTGCCGGTTGCCAGGTACCATGCCGCAACGTTCAGTCCGGGAGGCGCCGTGCTCAGAGTGTTGCTGGCCGACGACGAGGAACTCGTCCGCTCCGGCCTGCGCGCCATCTTGTCCAGTGCGGGCGACATCGAGGTCGTCGCCGAATGCGACGACGGCGCCGCCGTGGTCGACCTCGCCCGCAGATTCCGTCCCGACGTGGCCCTGCTCGACATCAGGATGGGCTCATCCGACGGTCTCGCGGCGCTGCGCGGGCTGATGGAACTGTCGGACCCGCCGTCGGTCTGCATGATCACCACGTTCGACATCGACGAGTACGTTCAGGCCGCGCTGCGCTCGGGCGCGAGCGGCTTCCTGCTCAAGGACATCGAGCCCGACCAACTCGTCCAGGCTGTTCGCGACCTGGCCAAGGGCGGTGCGGTGCTGGACCCGACCGTCGCCGCGCGGGTGGTGAGCGCGGTCGCCGACGGCGCGCGGGCCGCCCAGCCCGCGAAGAAGCTGCTGGCCGCGCTGTCCGACCGCGAACTCGACGTCGTCGGACTCATCGGGCAGGGCCTGTCCAACGCGGAGATCGGCACCGCGCTGCATCTGTCCGAGGCCACGGTGAAGGGCTACGTCTCCGCTGTGCTGAGCAAGATCGGTGCGACCAACCGGGTACAGGCCGCGCTCGTGGCCTACCGGGGCGGCATCATCCCGTAACCGTGTCGGCGGCGTACACCTCGACCCGGTTGCGCCCCCGCCGCTTGGCCAGATACAGCGCGACATCGGCGTTGGCGAACAACTTCTCCAACGGTTCGAGCCCGGTCGACACCCCGATGCTCACCGTCGGCCGCTGTGTCGCGCCGAGGACGGCCGTCCAGTCATGGTGGTCGACCGAGGTGCGGATGCGTTCGGCGACGGAGACCCCGATCGGGCTGGTCATGCCCGTCGAGTGGTCGATCGCGGACTCGATGAGGAGTACGACGAACTCGTCGCCCGCCCACCGCGCGATCACGTCACCGACCCGGCACTCCGCGCGCAGCAACTGGGCGATCTCGCGCAGGGCGGCGTCCCCCGCGGCGTGCCCAGCCGCGTCGTTGACCCCCTTGAACCAGTCGACGTCGATCAGCACCAGCCACGGCACCCGACCGGTGGTCGCGGCTCGTTCCAGCAGGCCGGGAGCGGTGCGTTCGAGGCCGAGCCGGTTCGAGAGGCCGGTCAGCGGGTCGCGGGCCGCCGCCTCCTGGGCGGCCGTGGCCAGCCGCTGTGCGCGGATCGCCAGCCTGCGTTGTTCCAGGGCTTGACCGAGGCCCTCCTGCAACAGTTCCATCGCGGTGCCCCGGGCGGTGATGTTGAGCCGCAGGGCGTTCGCCTCGCCGACCGGGTCGTCGTTTTCGCGACAGATGTCGGCGAGATCCTGTGAGTAACGCTGGAGCAGTGAGGTGTCGTTGATCCGGTTGGCCTCGTCGACAGCGATCTTGGCGTGCCCAGCCGCCTCGGTGAGCTGTCCTTGCCTGCGGCGGATTGTGGACAGCACCCAGTTTCCCACCGACTTCGCCCAGCGATTGTCCTCCGGCAGGCCGAGTTCGAGTGCTCGGCGCGCGGTCTCCTCGGCTCGCGCCAGCTCGCCGATGCCCGCGAGGGACGCGCCGTAGGCGGCCACGAGGGCGAGGTGGACGCGGCCCTCGGCGACGAGGGTCAAGCCCTCTTCGAAAAGCGTGATGGCCTCACGGAACGTGGTGTCCGCCGCCGCCGGTTCGAGCTCACGGGCCCGGAAGTTCAGCATCCCGCCAAGGTTCTGCAAGGCGTGCGCCAAGATCTCCGGGTCGTGCCCGGACCGCGCGACGTCGACGGCGACCCGCAGGGTGTCGAGTGACGCCCGCCGATGCCCGATGCCTTCGAGCAGGTACCCGAGCCGGGCGAGCGTGTCGGCGGCGTAGGACCCGGACGGCCGTTGGCCGTCGATGTCGCTCCATGCCTCGGCCGCGAGTTCGAGTGCGAGCGGAATGCGTCTGAGCCGCCAGGCGCCGACCGCGCGGCGGGTGAGGATGGCTGCCCGAGTCCACGCCGCCAGACCGGGAGGCACCTTGGACAGCAGTTGGTCGAACAGGACGTTGGCCTCGTCGGTGCGGCCCGCGTCGATCAGCAGCCGCACCTCCTGGTCGGCCCGAATGGCCTCGGCGGCGGCCCCGCGATCGTCGCCCGCCCTATCCTCCTGTCTCGCAGCGTCCTGCCCCACACCGTCCTCGAAACTCTCGCCGAACGTGGCTACGTTCGTGGTTTACGACACAGTGTCGGCAAGGCTACAAGGCAAGTGTCGATAACTCATTCGGAGTAACGCGGCGTCAATCCGGTCACCCGGCGGGCGCTGATCTTGCCTTGGTTGGCGGGAACTCACGCAGCAGTGTCCACTGTGGAAAACACGTTCGTGTGACCGCGGTGGGGCTATTTCGGCGTGGCCGCGGATCGCTCGTTCTTCCGGATCGTCAGCGGTCTTCCCTGAACTCGACGTGACGGCGGACCACGGGGTCGAACTTGCGCAGCACCAACCGGTCGGGGTCGTTGCGTCGGTTTTTGCGGGTGACGTAGGTGAAGCCGGTGCCCGCGGTGGAACGCAGCTTCACGATCGGACGAATTTCGTTGCCCGCCATCAGATCTTCTGTCCTTCCGCGCGCATCCGTGCCACCACGGACTCGATGCCCCGCTTGTCGATGGTCTTGATCCCCTTTGTCGACACCCGCAGCGAGATCCAGCGGTTCTCGGACGGCAACCAGTACCGGCGCCGCTGCACGTTGGGTGTCCATCGGCGTGAGGTCCGGTGGTGGGAGTGCGACACCTGCTTGCCGAAGCCGGGCGCACGGCCGGTCACCTGGCAGATCGCGGACACGCGACCTCCTTGAAATGGGAGTCGTTTTCATCTGACACGGGAAGAGAGTACGCTAGATGGAAATCATTGTCGATTGGAGGTCTCATGTCGAACGACCGGCGCGTTCGGTTGGTGCTGGTGGCGGGCTTGCGCCGGGACCACACCGGGATGCTCGCCACCCGGTTGCTGCTCTCGACGCCCGGTACGGCTGTGCTGGACCACGACTTGCGGCGGATCGGTGAAGGCCGAGTCCGCAGACGGCTGCGTCTCGGGTCGTCGGACAGCACGACCACGCTCGACCTCGCCCACGGCTGCGTCTCCTGCACGGTGCGCGAAGACCTGCTCCCGTTGCTGCGCACGCTGATCGCCGACGCGGGCGTCCATCGGATCGTCCTGCACCTCGACCCGATGGTGGAGCCGGAACCGGTGTGTTGGGCGCTCCACAACGTCCTCGTGGGCAAGCGGACCATCGCGGACCTGGCCACCATCGAGGCGGTGGTCGCGGTCGTCGACGAACGCACCTGGCTCGTCGACGCCAGTGGCGATAAGCAGCTCGTCGACGGCGACTTCGGTGTGGTGGACGACGACGAACGCACGCTCGCGCAGGTCGCCGTCGGGCAGGTCGAGTT
>JALZNB010000403.1 GCA_030857905.1 Actinomycetota bacterium | reverse complement strand
AACTCGACCTGCTCGGCGCGTCCGTCGAGGTCGTTCGGGACGCGGCCGCCGCCGCGGGCCGGGACCCGGACGCGCTGCGGATCGTCTGCCGAGGGGCGGTGCAGGTCCGCTCGGACGCGGCGAGTCGTAAACCCCTCACCGGCACCCTGGAGCAGATCAGGGGCGACTTCGCCGACATCGCCGCGCAGGGCGTCACCGAGCTGTTCGTCGACCTGAACTTCGACCCCCAGATCGGGTCGCCGGACGCGGACCCGGCCGAGTCGCTGCGTCGGGCCGAGGACGCGCTCGTGGCGTTCGCCCCGGACAGGGGATGACGGCGCGACCCCGGCGGGCTTGATCACACTCGGCCCGCCAGGGTGTTCGCCGCGGTCGTGGGTCAGTCGCGCCAACCGGCGAGGTGGACGCCCTTGGCGACATCCACCCGGAATCCCAGCGTGATCTCGGATTTCGCGTTCGGCGCCAGCACCAGCTTCCACGCCACCTCACCCAGATCGGTCCGCTCCACCGGCTCCGGCGTCAACGTCACCTCCCGCACCACCACAGACTCGTTGCGGGACACCGGAACCTGGTCGACCACCGTGATCCGAGCCTCCCGAGGCCCGAAGTTGCCGACCGTGATCCGATAGGTGGCCTCCTGTTTGCGGGTCCCACCCAGCACGGCCTTCCCGGTCGACCGGCGGACCAGTTCACGTTCCACCCGAACCCGCTCGTCGACCCCGAGGGCGAGTTCCACTTCCTCACCCGGAGCCCAGATCTCCAGGTCCGTCACACCGACGAACTCGGCCTCGTGGAACAACGACGCCCGGCCCGGCCGCACCGTGTGTTCCGAGGTGTTCGTGACGGTCGCCCGCAGATAGACCTCCGAGCCACGCAGCGGAACCGTCACGTGGTCGATCTTCGCGGGCAGGTCGACGACAGTGACAGTCGTGCGGTGTTCCGTCCCGTCCGACGGAACGGCGACTGGCCTCGACGGGCGGTAGGTCGTCGACGTGACGCCGTGTTCCGCCGTGGCGAACGACTCCGTCATCGGTGCGGGCACGGAATCCGGCGACGCCATGGCGGGCATCGCGGCGCCGTAGCTCATCGGTGGCTGCACGGGTCCGCGCATCAACGGGCGGTCGACGTCGAGGTACCACGGGGACAGTTCCGGCACTGTCACGCTGTTCGCGGGTCGCGCGGTCGACAGCCGCAGATCGCATTCCGGCCAGTCCTCGCCAGTGTGCTGGGTGATCAGGCCATACCAACTCAGGGTCAGCGCGTCGCCGACCAGTCGCACGTCGTACGTCGATTCCCAGTGGGCCGCCTCGACCAGGTAAGACACCTCGATTTCGACATCGCCCGCTTCGGCGACGGCCAACTCGGTGCGGATGCCCATCCGGTCCGGCGCGTGATGGGCGTGGCGGTCGTGTACGCGGCGCTGGGCCTCGTCGTGCTCTTCCTGCACCCGCACGCGGACCTGGTGCAGGTCGCGGCGGTCGCCCAGCACCTCGGCGAGTTGGCGAGCGAGGGCGTCGCCGACCTCGGCGACTCGCGCCGGATCGGTCTCGTTCTTGGCCAACGCCTTGGCGAAGGTGCCGCCCGCCCGCCGGGCGAGGGCGGCGATCATTTCCGCCCGCGCGGCGAGCACGGTTTCCTTGTCGCCCAACTCGTCCAGTGCGACCCGAAACGCGTCGACCCGCTCTTCCAGTTCGGCGACGGCGGCGTCCGGGGTTCGGGGGTTGCGCTCGGGCCGGACGTCGACGCCGAGCACGGTCGCGGGCCCGCGTCCGCTGACCCGCACCGAATCGGCGTAGAGGCCCAGCGGCAGCCCGGTGAGCAGAACCCGCTGCTCACCGGCGTCCAACCGCAGGGTTCCTCGGCGGGTGATTCGGGCCTGTCCGGGATAGACGGTCACGGCGACGATGGGTGCATCGAGTCGGCTGGTCACCTCCGCGAGGCTACTCATCCGGCCATAGTGGGGTCGTTCGATCACCGGCATGGCTCAGGCGGGATCTGTCCGGCGCGGGCGGGCCAGCGTGTCGCCCGGTCAACTCCTGAGTCCTGTGTGGACAATACGGATGGCTCTTGACATGGTGTCGACCTGCCGGAAGGGTGCGCACCACCCGTATTTCCCGCCCTGCCTGGAGCCTCCATGAGACGTGCGTCAACCGCCGTCACGGCCGCGATGGCCGCGCTTTTCGTCGTGTCCTTAGCCGCGCCCGTGTCCGCGCAAACCGAACCTGACCGCCCGGTGTTCGTAGATGGGCAGGCTCAGCCTGTCTTCAACCCCGACGACGTCATCCGCGAGTCGCTATGGGTCACATCGCCCGTCGACAGCGACCGCGATGGCAAGGACGACCTGACCCACGTCGAGATCGTTCGTCCGCGCGCGACCGCGAACGGCATGAAGGTGCCCGTGGTCTACCAGTCCAGCCCGTACTACGCGGGCGGCAACGACGTGGCCAACCATAACGTCGACGTCGAACTGCACGTGCCCGGCAAGCCCAGGCAAGACAGGAAACGCGGCCTCGCCGACGAGCGCGTCACCGCCGCTGTCGGGCCGAACCCGGCGATCACGTGGCGCTACGAGAAGTACTTCACCTCCCGCGGCTTCGCCGTCGTCTACGGCGAATCGCTCGGCTCAGGGCTTTCCACCGGTTGCCCCACCAGTGGCGGCCGCAACGAGACTATCGGCGCGAAGTCGGTCATCGACTGGCTCAACGGCCGCGCGCCCGCGCATGACGCCGACGGCAAGGCTACGAACGCGGACTGGACCACCGGCAAGGTGGGCATGATGGGCGTGTCCTACAACGGAACTCTGCCCAACGCGGTGGCGAGTACCGGTGTGCGCGGCCTGGAGACCATCGTGCCTATCGCTGGTATCTCAAGCTGGTACGACTACTACCGGCACGCCGGTGCTGTCGTCGCGCCGGGGACCTAC
The DNA here is from genome assembly GCA_030857905.1 of Actinomycetota bacterium. Classification (GTDB taxonomy): domain Bacteria; phylum Actinomycetota; class Actinomycetes; order Mycobacteriales; family Pseudonocardiaceae; genus Actinokineospora. Next base: position 12,005 of record JALZNB010000403.1, on the reverse strand, counting down.
CAAGGTGAGGACCTCGATGTCCTCGCCGAGTACGTCTACACGCGGGCGGATCGGGAGATCTGCAAACCGGTGATCGCCGAGATCGCGCGTGAGCAGGACAGGATCACCGGCGACTACAGCCCCTTCTGGGACGAGCGCAACTACGTCAAGGACGTAAGCGACGTGCGGGCGTCCGTGTTCGCGGTGCACGGGCTCAATGACTGGAACGTCAAGATGACCCACGTCGAGCAGTGGTACGAGGCCATCAAGCGTCAGCGCGTCGAACACAAGATCTGGCTGCACCAGCTCGGCCACGTCGATCCCTTCAACCAGCCCGAGTGGCTGCCGACGCTCAACCGGTGGATGTCGCACTACCTCTACGGCGTCGACAACGACATCGAGCGCGCGCCGAAGTCGACCATCCAGCGCGAGGACAAGACCTGGGTCCAAGAGGCCGAGTGGCCCGCGCCCACCGCCGCGTCGGTGACTCTTTACCCCCGCGCGGGTGGCGACACCACCGGACCATTGGTTACTCAGCGTTCGATCGGGCGTCCGGTGTGGGAGTCGCTCACCGACGACGCGAGCAAGACGGCGGAGTCGCTGGCGCTCGCGCCTCAGTCCGAGCACCGACTGTCGTATGCGACCAAGGCGGCTAGCACGCCGTTGAGGATCAGCGGCGTCGTGCGGGCCGATCTGCGCCTCTCGTTCACCCGACCCGCCGCGAACGTCACCGTCTTGCTGGCCGATCGGGCGCCGGACGGCACCGTGTCCATCGTGACCCGAGGCTGGACCGACCCCCAGAACCGTCACTCCGCCAGTCGTACGCAGCCCATTAGTCCGGGGACGCCTTACGACATTCAGGTGAAAATGGAGCCAGACGACTATGTGCTGGCCGCCGGTCATCAGCTTGGATTGATCGTCCTGTCGAGCGATCACGACTACACGCTGCGGCCCGCGCCGGGCGCCGGAATCGCACTTGACCTGGCACGGAGCAGCGTGACGCTGCCCGCCGTCGGCGGTCGGCACGCCGTCGAACGCGCCGTGGGATGATCACGAAGTAAGTTTGCGGTTTGATAGCTGTTCACAATTTCGGTCTTCCCCCTTCCCCCGGGACGTGGTCCGATCTCCACGTCTTGATGTTCGTTGGAGGGTGGCAGATGAGCAAGGTCCGGAATCTCTTATCGTTGGTGGGCACCGCCGCGGTCGCGGCATCGCTCCTCATTGTCGGCGAGGGCGTCGCCGCGGCGGCGCCCTCGTTCCAGATGCCGTTCGCCTGTGGGCAGGTGTGGGAGGGGTCAACCCGCACCAGCCACAGCCCGGCCAACGCGGTCGACTTCAACCGCACCAACGATGACGGCGATGCTGTCGTCGCCTCAGCGCGCGGCACGGTCACCCGCGTCGCCAACGAAGGCAGCACCAGTTACGGCCGGTGGATCGAGCTCGACCACGGCTCCGGCTGGCGCAGCCGGTACGCGCACCTCTCCGTGCAGCGAGTGTCGGTGGGGCAATCGGTGTCCGCCGGACAGCTGATCGGCAACGTCGGCAACACCGGCGGTTCCACCGGCGCGCACCTGCACTTCGAGCAGTTGCTCAACGGCTCCGCGCAGAGGATCGTCTTCAACGGCTCGCAGATCTTCTACTGGGGTTCGCGCAGCTACACGAGCCGGAACAACTGCGGGGGCGGCAACCCGTACACCCCGGAAGAAGCATGCGGCAGCGGCTACAGCGTCATCGACTCGGCCGCGCTCGGCACCTCGGGCAGGGCATACCTGCTCTACAACTCCAACGGCAACAACTGCGTAACCACCATCAAGTCGGTGTCGATCGGCACTCCCTCGCCCGTGTCGGCGTTCCTTGAGGTGCAAGGCAGCTCGCGCGTGACCGACTCCGGCTCGTTCGCCTACTACGCGGGCCCGGTAAGGAAAGCGGCGCCTGGCACCTGCGTGAAGTGGGGCGGTTCGGTGGGCTCCTCCACCTACACCAGCCCGTTCGAACACTGCGGCTGACAACCACTGAACGTAGCGCGACGGCCCGACGAAACAACAGTTTCGTCGGGCCGTTTGTCCACAATGGCTCAGACTGTCCACAGCGGACGAGCGTCCCTTTCGCTTTCACGCTCGGCCGCACACAGTGGAGCCATGACAACGCCACTGAACACCTCGCTCAGCCTCGACAACGGCGGCGACCTCGTCGCCGCGGTTCCCTACCTGCTCGGGTTCCACCCGGCCGACTCCCTCGTGGTCCTCGCACTGGTCCCAGACGACGGCTACCGCGTCGGCCCGGTGTTGCGGATCGACTTGCCCCAACCCGATCACCGCGCCCGCGTGGCCCGTCAACTCGGCGCCACGACTGTGGCCCACGGCGCGGACAAGGCGCTCGTCCTCATCGTGGGCGGCGGTTCCGGCACGCTGACCCATCGCGATCTCGTGGACGAACTGGACCGGGCCTTCGACGACGTGGGCGTCGAGATCGGGCACGCGCTGTGGGCGCGCACAGCACATGTGGGTGAACAGTGGTGGTGCTACGCCGACCCGGAATGCAACGGCATCGTCCCCGACCCGGACGCCATTCCCATGGCCGCCGCGATGGCGGTGGCAGGTCTGGTCAAGTACTCGACAAGGGAAGCGCTCGCCGACACGTTGGCCCCAGACCCACCGGGCATGGTGGAACGCCGCGCCACGTTGCTGGACGCCAGAATTGACGCCCGCCTGCACTCCGCGGATGGAACCACCTGCCACCCGACGGACTTCGCCCGCGACATGACGTTGATCGATGCGGCCATCGCCGACTTCGACTTTCCCGACACGATTCGCTGTCCCGCCACGAACGACCCCGGACCCCCGGGTGTGAATCCCGACCAGATCAACGCGGTGAGGCAGGGCGTCATGCCGAGTCCCAAGCTGAATGATGCGACTCAGCAGGGTGCCGGTGCCGCCACGGCCACCCGAGACAACCCAGATCGACGGGATGTCGCGGCTTCCCAGGTATGGGCACCGACCCGACGAGAGATCACGTACCCAGGTGAACCAGTCTTCGACGACGACCGCTTGGTCGCCCTGGCCATCGCGCTGAGTCACGGCGACGTTCGCGACGCATGCCTCAGAATCACTCTCGGCCCACGCGCGCGGTCGGCGGACCGACTCTGGACCAGACTCGTCCGCACACTTCCAGCACCGGAGCGTGCCGAACCCGCCTGCCTGCTCGCCATCGGCGCACACCTGCGCGGCGAGGGCACACTCGCCCGCATCGCCTTGGAAATCGCGGTGTCCGCCAACCCGAGTCACGCTTTGGCCGGACTGCTCTTCACCGCGGTGGACCATTGCATCACCCCGGCCGAACTGCGGAACATCATCATGAGGGCGACAGGTTCCGCTTGACGAGGTCGAGGTAGCGAGGCTGAAGTGTCGTCGGCGAGTGCGGCCCGGGGGCTGACGTCAGAGGTTCACCAGAACGGGTCAGGCCCACACCTCTTCGCTTGGCATTATGCGTACCAACGAAAAGGTGCGGGCCATCCCACTGCGACACCGCTAGACACGGTGGCTGGCCGTGGAGGCCGTCAGGCGCGGGCGCGGGTGAACTCCCACGCGTCGCGGACGATGGTGGTGAGGTCGGTGCGTTCGGGTTTCCAGCCGAGCTTTTCGGCGGCGGCGTCCGCCGAGGCGACCAGCACCGCCGGGTCGCCAGCGCGGCGCGGGGCGAACTCGGCCGGGATGGGGTGGCCGGTGACTTCGCGGCAGGTGTCTACGACCTCGCGGTTGGAGAAGCCACTCCCACTGCCCAGGTTGAAGATCTGGTGCTCGCCCTTGGTGGCGTGTTCCAGGGCGAGTAGGTGCGCGTCCGCGAGGTCGAGGACGTGGATGTAGTCGCGGACGCAGGTGCCGTCCGGGGTGGGGTAGTCGTCACCGTAGATCGACAGTGTCGCGCGTTGGCCCAGGGCGACCTGGAGCACGATCGGGATCAGGTGGGTCTCGGTGGTGTGTCGTTCGCCGAAGGCACCGTAGGCGCCCGCGACGTTGAAATACCGGAGGCTGACCGCGGCGAGGCCGTGTGCCGCCGCATAGGAGGTGATCGCGTGATCGATGGCGAGTTTCGTCGCGCCATAGGTGTTCGTCGGCCGAGTGGGCGCGGTTTCCAGGATCGGCACCTGTTCCGGCTCGCCGTAGGTGGCCGCGGTCGAGGAGAACACGAGCCTGGGCGTGCCTGCCTCGCGCATGGCGTCCAGCAACCGAAGAGAGGTGAGAACGTTGCCATTCCAGTACTTGCCGGGGTCCTGCATGGACTCGCCGACCAATGACTTCGCCGCGAAGTGCAGGACGCCGTCGAAGCCCTCGGCGAGCAGTGCGGGGGAGTCGACGGCGATGTCGGCCTGGACGAACCGCGCGCCTTCGGGGACCGCGTCGGCATGTCCGGTCGACAGGTCGTCCACGACGACCACCTCGTGCCCGGACTCGACCAGTCGCGCCGCGCAGACGCTGCCGACATATCCCGCTCCGCCGGTTACCAGCAGCTTCACCGTGGTCCTCGCCTTCATCACATGGGTTCGCGGGGTGCGCTCCGTGCGTCGGAGACGCACCCTGTCCTGGTGGTCAGAGATCTCGGCCCGCGCCCGCCGACGGCACTGCGGCGAACAATCGGGGTGGGGTGAACGACTCGCGGGCGAAAGCCGCCCGAACCATCTCGCGCACTCGCGTCCGCAGAGTGACCGGCACCAGTGCGATGGCCGAGCCGCCGAAGCCGCCCCCGGTCATCCTGGCACCCAGCGCGCCCGCGGCGTTGGCCGCGTCCACCGCGACATCCAGTTCCGGGCAAGACACCTGGTAGTCGTCGCGCAGGCTCCGATGCGACGCTGTCAGGTACTCGCCGATCTCGGCGATGGCCCCGCGTCGCAGCGCGTCGACTGTCCGCAGTACGCGGTCGTTCTCGGTCACCACATGGCGGGTGATCGGCACCAGCTCCTCCGGGAGCGGGCTCAGTGTGTCCATCGTGGCCTCGCGCAGCGTCGGGACGCCCAGCAGCAGCGCCGCTCGTTCACACGCTCGCCGCCGGGCGCCGTACTCGGAGTCGGCGAGCGAGTGCGTGGCCCTGGTATCGATCACCAGCACTTCGAGGTCGGCGGCCGCGGCGTCGAACGGCACCTGTTCCCGTTCGCCGGAGCGCACATCGAGGAACAACACATGGGATTCGACGCAACACAGCGACGCGGTCTGGTCGAGCAAGCCGGTCGGGGCGCCGACGAAGTCGTTCTCCGAGCGCTGCACCCAGCGGGCCAGTTCGGTCAGGGTGAGCGCCCCCGGTTCGCCGGGCCGCACTCCCGCCAACCCCAGCAGCGCCAGTGCGACGGCACACTGCAAAGCGTGCGAGGACGACAACCCGGCACCCGCGGGCACGTCGCCCGCGATCACCACATCCGCGCCCCCGGTGAAGCCCTGATCACGCAGAACCCACGCGACGCCGGAGGGGAACGCGGCCCAGCCGCGCACGTCCCCGGGTTCCAGATCGGAAATCCGTACCGGGTCGGCGCGCTGCTGGGTCCCGGTGTCGCCGATGGTGGTGGCCGCGAGAACGCCGTCGGAGCGGGGCGAGGCCGCCACCGCGATCCGGGACGGCAGGGCGAAGGGCAGCACGAAACCGTCGTTGTAGTCGGTGTGCTCGCCGATCAGGTTCACCCGGCCGGGGGCGGACCACACACCCTCCGGCGGGTGGCCGTGAAGCCGATGGAACTCGTCGGCGGCGCGGCCTGCCTGGGTCACCGCGAGCGGGCCAACACCGCGTGCAACACCCGGGAAGCCAGTTCGGCGGTGTTGCCCGCGCCGCTGATCTCGACCACGGTCCCGTCGCCCCTGGACGCGGCCACATCGACCACGTTGCCCGGTACCACACCGACCGCTTTGAGTTCGGCCATGAGTTCCGGGTTGAGTTGCACGTGTTCGGCGATCCGGCGGATCTCGACAGACCCGCCACCGCGCCTGGCGACATCGTCGAGTCGGACCAGGCCCGCTTCGACCGGCGGGGCCGGTTCGCCCTCGCCGAGTTGGTCGAGGCCGGGGATCGGGTTGCCGTACGGGGACGTGGTGGGGTGGCCCAGGAGCTTGACCAGCTTGCGTTCGACGGCCTCGCTCATCACGTGCTCCCAGCGGCACGCCTCGCTGTGCACCTGTTCCCATTCGAGGCCGATGATGTCGACGAGCAGGCGCTCGGCGAGACGGTGCTTGCGCATCACGGCGACAGCCAGGGAGCGGCCGTGGTCGGTCAGTTCGAGGTGCCGGTCGCCCGCGACGATGACCAGACCGTCGCGCTCCATCCGGCCCACGGTCTGACTCACCGTCGGCCCGCTCTGACCCAGGCGCTCGGCGATGCGTGCGCGCAGGGGGACGACGCCCTCCTCTTCGAGTTCATAGATGGTTCGGAGGTACATCTCTGTGGTGTCGATGAGATCGTTCACGCCCGTTCCCCTTCGTCACCCTTATGTTAGTCGCTCGTTCCAACGCGGCAGCGAGGTCGTTGCGTTCGGTGACTTCCGTCCTCCGTCGGGCAGGATTGGGGGGTGACCGCAGCTACCCGACCTCTGGTGTCCACCGTCGACTTGGCGAGTGCGCTCGACAGCACGCGACGGCCTGTCCTGCTCGACGTGCGTTGGCGTTTGGGCGGTCCACCTGGGAGGGACGATTACGTGGCCGGGCACCTGCCCGGTGCGGTGTTCCTCGACCTGGACGCCGACCTCGCCGCTCCGCCCGGGGTGGGTGGGCGCCATCCGTTGCCCGACCCGCACGACCTTGAGCGGGCACTCCGACGGGCGGGTGTGCGTGGGGACCGGCAGGTTGTGGTCTACGACGCGGACAACGGGTCGATCGCGGCTCGCGCGTGGTGGCTGCTGCGCTGGGCCGGGCATGCCGAGGCCACTGTGCTCGACGGTGGTTTCGCGGCGTGGGCCGCGCAAGGACTGCCGGTCAGCACTGACGTACCAGAGCCGGAGCCGGGCGACATCGACGTGCGGCCGGGGTCGATGCCGGTCATCGACGCTTCGGAGGCCGCCGAGTTGGCGCGCACCGGGGTTCTGCTCGACGCGCGGGCGGCTGAGCGTTATCGGGGTGAGATCGAGCCGATCGACCCGAGGGCGGGACATGTGCCGGGCGCGCGCAACGCCCCGTTCGGGGGCCAGGTCGACGCGGACGGACACTGGCTGCCTGTGTCGAGTCTCGCTGAGCGGTTCATCGACCTCGGTGTGCGCCCGGGGGAGCCGGTCGGCGCCTACTGCGGCTCTGGCGTCACCGCCGCGTCGGTCGTGTTGGCCCTGGAGGTCTCGGGGATCACCACCGCGGAACAGCCCGCCGCGCTCTACGCGGGGTCGTGGTCGCACTGGTGTGCCGATCCTGAGCGCCCGGTGGCGACCGGTGCCGAACCGGGAGCCTGACGTGTTCGGACGTGTCCACCAGCCCGCGAAAGCAATGGCTACCGCTATTCGGGCTACGAGAGAAAGAAGGTGAATCTGATCGCAGGGCGTTCATGCCATTAGAGTGCGGTCATGGGTGAGCGCGCGGCGGCTGTCGTCTGGGATTCGTCGCTGCTCGACTACGACCTCGGCGGGGACCACCCGTTCAACCCGATCCGCCTCGCCTTGACCATGCGTTTGGCGACCGCGCTCGGTGTGCTCGACGGGGTGGAGTTGCGTGCTCCCACGCCCGCCGACGACGCCGACCTCGCGCGGGTGCACGCGATCGGTTACCTCGACGCGGTCCGGGAAGCGCCGACCGTCGGGTGGGATGTCGGGCACGGGCTGGGCACGCCCGACAACCCGGTGTTCGACCGGATGCACGCCGCTTCGGCACTGGTCGTCGGCGGATCGCTGGTGGCCGCGCGGGAGATCGCGGAGGGTCGGGCCGATCGGGCGGTGAGCATCGCGGGTGGTCTGCACCACGCGATGCGGGACCACGCGGCCGGGTTCTGTGTGTACAACGACTGCGCGGTCGCGATCTCGTGGCTGTTGGACAACGGCTTCGACCGGGTCGCCTACATCGACACCGACGTCCACCACGGCGACGGTGTGCAGGCGGCGTTCTACGACGATCCGAGGGTGCTCACGGTCTCGCTGCACCAACATCCGGCCACACTGTGGCCCGGCACCGGATTCGTCACCGAACTCGGTGGTCGTGCCGCGCAGGGCACCTCGGTCAACGTGCCGTTGCCGTCGCACACGCGCGACCCTGGGTGGTTGCGGGCGTTCACCGCCGTGGTGCCGTCGTTGCTGGACGCGTTCCGGCCGCAGATCCTCGTCACCCAGTGCGGCGTGGACACCCACGAGAAGGACCCGCTGGCCGACCTGTCGCTTTCGGTCGACGGGCACCGCGAGATCTACCGGACCCTGCGTGATCTCGCCGACCGTTACGCGGGCGGCAAGTGGCTCGCGACCGGGGGAGGGGGCTATGAGCTGCTCCGGGTTGTTCCCCGATCGTGGACCCATCTGCTGGCGACCGTGCTCGATCGCGATGTCGCGCCGGACACCCGGCTGCCTCGGGAATGGACCGACGTCGTTGGCAAGGTGGCACCCCACGCCGAGTTGCCGCTGTCCATGAGCGATGGCGGCGACACCGGGTTCGAGCCGTGGGGTGGTGTCGTCACCGATGAGGTGGACACTGTGATTCGTGACGTGCGACGGGCGATCTTCCCGTTGCACGGCCTCGATCCGGACGATCCGAGGGACTAGTGCCGTGACCCGTGACGAGCGAGGGCGTTAGCGGTGGCCGACGAACCGATTCGCGACCCGTACGACTACCCGCGCCGCTGGGAAGCCGACGTGGTGCTGTCCGACGGCGGCACCGTCCACCTGCGACCGATCGTGCCCAGTGACGCGGACGCGCTGCTCGCCTTCCACAGCAGGCTCTCCGAACGCACCCGCTACTTCCGCTATTTCGGCCCGTACCCGCGCATCCCGGCCCGAGACCTCACCAGGTTCAGCACTGTCGACCACCACGACCGGGTCGCGTTCGTCGCGCTGCTCGGTGACGACATCGTCGCCGTGGGCCGCTACGAACGGCTCTCCGGCGACGAGAAGGACGACGCCGAGGTCGCCTTCGTCGTCCAGGACGGCCACCAGGGGCGCGGCATCGGATCGATCCTGCTCGAACACCTCGCCGCCGCGGCGAACGAGCGCGGACTGCGGCGGTTCGTCGCGGAGGTGCTCGCCGAGAACGCGCAGATGGTGCGGGTGTTCCGGGACGCGGGCTACCAGGTCGGCCGTGAGTTCGACGAAGGCGCGCTGCACCTGGAGTTCGCGATCGACCCGACCGAGGCGTCTGTGCAGGTCGCCAGGTCTCGGGAGCAGGCGGCCGAGGCGCGCAGCGTGTACAACCTGCTGCACCCGCGCTCGGTGGCGGTGATCGGCGCGTCCACCGACCCCACCAAGGTTGGCTACGCGGTGCTGGGCAACCTGCTGGCCGCGGATTTCACCGGCCCGGTGTTCCCGGTGAATCCCGAGCACACCTCGGTGCGCGGCGTCCGGGCCTACCCGACGGTTCTCGACATCCCGGACGCGGTCGACCTCGCTGTAGTGGCGGTGCCCGCGTCCGGCGTCGACGAGGTCATGGACGCCTGCCTCGCCAAGGGCGTGAAGGCGCTCGTCGTGCTCAGCTCCGGTTTCGGCGAGACCGGTCCGGACGGGCGGGGTGCCGAACGCAGGCTCGTCGACGAGGCCCGCGTCCACGGGATGCGTGTGGTGGGGCCGAACGCGCTCGGTGTGGTGAACCTCGAACCGGGTGTGCGGCTCAACGCCACCCTGGCGCCGACGCTGCCCGCGCGTGGCCGGATCGGGTTCTTCTGCCAGTCCGGGGCCCTGGGCACCGCGATCCTGGCCGACGCGGCCAAGCGCGGACTCGGGTTGTCGACGTTCGTCTCGGCGGGCAATCGCGCTGATGTCTCGGGCAACGACCTGTTGCAGTTCTGGGAGACGGACCCGGCCACCGATGTCGTGCTGCTCTACCTGGAATCGTTCGGCAACCCGCGCAAGTTCGGCAGATTGGCGCGCAGGTTGGGGCGCAGCAAGCCGGTGGTCGCGGTCAAGTCCGGGAGGCACGCGGTGCTGCCCGCGCTGGCGGCGACCGGCGTGGCCGTCGACGAGGCGGGTGTGCAGGCGCTGTTCGAGCAGGCGGGTGTCATCCGGGTCGAGTCGATCGCGCAGTTGTTCGACATGGCCCAGTTGCTGGCCAATCAGCCGCTGCCGCCCGGCGACCGGGTCGCGGTGGTCGGCAATTCGTCGGCGATCGGGGTGCTGGCCGCGGACGCCGCGCTCGCCCAGGGACTCGCGTTGGTCGACGATCCGGTGGACGTGGGGGTGCGGGCGGGCCCGGAGTCTTTCGCCGCCGCGGTCGCGACCCAGCTCCGGCGTGACGACGTCGATTCGCTGATCGTGGTGTTCGTTCCGCCGTTGGCGATCCCGGGAACCGCCTACGCCCGCGCGCTGCGCGAGGCGGTGGCAGGCATGACGGAGGCCGACACCAAACCGATCGTGTCGACGTTCCTCGCGGCCGAGGGGATTCCGGCCGAACTCGCGGTCGGCGGACCGGACGGATCGCGCGGGTCCATCCCGTCGTATTCGAGCCCGGAACGGGCCGCTCTCGCCTTGGCTCGCGCGACCGGCTACGCCCGTTGGCGGTCCGCGCCGCTGGGGCACTTCGTCCGCCCATCCGGCCTCGACCGGTCCGCGGCTGTCGCCATCGTCGCGGGCGCGCTCTCCGTGGAAGACGACGCGGCTGTGCGGACGGTCGACCTCGACGATGATCAAGTCGTGCGGCTGTTGGGGTGTTACGGCATCGATGTGATGCCGTTTCGCGTGGTGCCCGACGCGGACACGGCAGTGGCCGCGGGCGCCGAGCTTGGTTACCCGGTCGTGATGAAGACGGCGAGCAAGCGCTTTCGTCGACGCAGCGATCTGATCGGCGTTCGGCTCGATTTGTCCACAGAGGACGGTATCCGTCTGGCGTACGCCGAACTGCGCGAAGTGTCCGGTGTGGACGATGTCTACGTGCAGCGCATGGCACCCAAGGGAAATTCCTGCACGATCGGTCTTCAGGACGATCCGTCCTTCGGCACCCTGGTGTCCTTCGGTCTGGCGGGCTTGATCAGTGACCTTCTCGGCGACCGCGCTTATCGCGCGGTCCCGATGACCGATGTCGACGCCGCCGCGTTGGTCCGCGCGCCCAAGGCCGCACCTCTGCTCGCGGGCTACGGTGGCGGCGAGCACGCGGATCTGGCCGCACTAGAGGATCTGGTGCTGCGGGTGGCTGCCTTGGCCGAGGACATCCCGGAAGTTCGCGAACTCGCCCTCGAACCCATCCTGGCATCGCCCGCCGGTGCGTTCGTCACCGGCGGGCGGGTGACGGTGGGTCCGCCACCTTCCCGCCACGACAGCGGTCCCCGCAGGCTGCGGTCAACCTCTGGCTGAGAACCGACCCCGCAGGCCGTGCGCTCGAGTTGTCGTCGGTGATGTGACGAATGGATTCCCATGTTGATCTCGGAATCAATCCGCGCCGGGTCGGTCTAGACGAAACGTTCGAGCAGCATCCCCACGCCGAGTCCGGTGGCCGCGCTGACACCGGCGACGCCGAATCGCCCACCCTGTCGTTCAAGTTCCTCGACGCAGTCGCCGACCATGATCGCGCCGGTCGCGCCGACCGCGTGGCCCATCGCGATGGTGCCGCCGGAGGGGTTGAGGCGCTCTGGGCCCGCGCCGAAGTCGCGGCGCAGGCGCAGGCAGAGTGCGGCGAACGCCTCCGCGAACTCGAACACGTCGACCTCGGCGGGCAACACCCCTGCCCGTCGCATGGCCTCCGCCATCGCCGCTTGTCCTGCCGTCAGCATCGTCACCGGGTCATGGGCGACCACCGAGGACGAGACGATCCGAGCCCTCGGGCGCAGTCCGAGCCGGTGCGCCGCCCGGGCGTCGCCGATGACCAGCAGCGCGGCGCCGTCCGCGATGGCGGGGGAGTTGCCCTCGGTGTGCTGGTGCTCGATCCGGTCTGGCCAGGCCCGGGTCG
>JALZNB010000362.1 GCA_030857905.1 Actinomycetota bacterium | reverse complement strand
CCCTGATCGAATCGTGATAGGCGCGGTCGGCACCCGCGGTGAGGTACCACTCACGCACTGGTTCCACCTTGGCCGGGTCCGCTGTGGACTCGCGCTCAGCGGGCTCCTCCGAGTCATAACCACATGTCTCGCAGTAGCGTCCGTCCTGGTCGCCATGCCGGCGGGGACACGTCCACCGCAGTGTCACGGCCTCGGTCATCGGTCGGCCACACACATCGCAGTGGTCGGCATCCGTCGATTCGTGTCCCCACCGGCACATCGGCATGGCGGTTCCTCTCAGTGTCCGTCGGTCCGGCGAACGCGGACGGTCTTGCGCGAGGTCAGCGCCACCATCTCCGCGTCGATCCCAGCCATGTCCCGGTGCACGCGGACGGTGCCGGTCGCCTCGTCCACCTCCACCATGCGGTTGAGCAGCTTCACCGTCTCCGGGTGCCCGAACCGCTCCGCCAGCTCGACCGCCCGTCCGAGCAGCACCGTGGCCCGGTCGTGCTCACCCGCGGCCCTGGCCGCGACGCCTCGGTCGATCACGTCGGCCAACTCGACCTGACCGGTGATGGCTGCCAGCGCGGGATTCATCCTGGTCGCGAGCACAGGGTCATCGGTCCAGTGCACCCAGACCGGCGCGGGGTCGCTCTGGAACCCGGCGACCGACATGCGTACCCGAGCCGCCACCATCTCCTCGCCTGCCGCACCCTCGGGCACCTGCACCGACAGGTGGAACTGGCGGAACTCCGCGCCCCACTGGCCGGTGTCGTACTCCCGCACCCGCTCCCCCAGCGCGGTCCCGGTGTCGGTGATGTCGACGATCCTCGGGTACACCTGCTTGAGAAAACGCACTGTGCTGTGCGCGGGCGTCCACAGCCGTAGGGTCACCCGCGCCAGTTCCTTGCCCATGAGCGTCTCGGTCAGGGCCCGGAACTCCTCGGCGAGCGCCGCGGGGTCGGTGAGCCCTTCGGCTGAGCCGTGCAGCGTGTCGGCGATGGCCAGCAGCGGTGCCGCCTCCCAGCCGTCGCCGACACCCCGGCAATCGCACACGAAATGCCCGGTGCACAGCGAGAGTGCCTGCTGAAAACGTTGTGGTGTCTCGTGTTCGTTGCGGCCATCGGTCAGCAACAGGCCGTGTTTGATGTCGGCCGTGCGAGCGGTGAGCAGGTCGTCGGCCAACAGCAACCATGACCCGATCGCCGTGCCACCTTCGGCGCGGAGGTGACTGATCGCGCGCGCCGCCGCCTCTCGGCTGTCCGGTGACGCCTCGGCCATCTCGGTGTGCGCGGGGAAAATCATCCTCGCGGTCTCCGTGCCCGCGACAACAGCGAAGGCCACACCGTCGCGCAAGGTGTCGATGGCCGCGAGGGCGGCCCGTTTCGCCTGATGGAGCTTGTCTCCGCCCATGGAGCCAGAACAATCGAGCATGATCACCTGGGCCGCCGTCGGCGCGGTGGTCCGACCGTCGGCGGCCTCGGCCAGCGACACCGTGATCATCGCGTCAATGATCTGCGTACCTGCGGGCAGGTAGGCGTCCTGATCGATCTGGACGGTGAAACTCGGGTCCTGGGTCATCGGTGGCTCCTGAGCGAGTCGGGCACGGTGAACGACAACGCGGCCACGCTGACGTTGTCGTGCGCACCCGCGGCGAGTGTGTCGGCGAGCAGGACGCGGACCGCGTCGACCGGGTGGGCATCGGAGTCGGGAGCGGTGATCGCGCCGCTGTCGAAGTAGTGGGAAAGGCCATCCGAGCAGACAAGGACAAGGCCGTCCTTGTCGGGCACGAACACATGGGTCTTCGGCTCGACCACACCGACGTCAGCGCCGAGCCACCGTTCCAGCGCGTGCGCGCTCGGATCGGTGAACAGCGGGTCGGACGGGTCGATCCCGGCCGCGAGCAGCCTGCCCGCCCGCGAATCGTCGACGGTGAGTGGGCGCACCCCATCGGCGTCGACCCAGTACGCACGGCTGTCGCCGACCCAGCTGATCACCACCTTGGTCGGGCCGACCGTGGCGGAAACATAGGTGCAACAAGGCGAATCGGCGTCGTCGGGATCGCCGAGACCGGCGACGACGTCGGCCGCTGCGAGCGTGGCCAACGTGCTAGCCGCCGTGGTCGGCCGCGCCTTGGCCACGCCGTCGAGAAGGGTCCGCAGGCCGACCGAGGCGGCACGCACGGCGGCCTCATCGGCGCCGAGCACAGACGACACGCCGTCACACACGACCGCGACGGCGTGGTCGGCGAATACCCCGACGCCGACCGCGTCCTCGTTGTGCGAACGCAGTCTGCCGACGTCGGTGCCACCGGCCACCACACCGAGATCCAGCTCGCGGCGCGGATCACGCAGACCGGACACCAAGGTCCGCGGCACCTCCCGCTCCACCGACAGGTGGCGACCGCACTCCTCGCAGTAGCGCCAGTCCGGCTGGGTGGACCCGGCGCAACCAGGGCACCTCGCGACGATCGGCACGGAGTCCACGGCCGTCACACCAGCGTCCACGGTCGACTGTGATTGGCCAGATCGATCAACGCGGAGCGAGCGGCGCGGTCGGCGGTGAGCCCGGCCAGCGTGCGATAAGCCTTCTCCAGGCCGAGGCCCACGTGGAATTCGTCCAATGGCTCGCCGAAGAGCGAGTCGGTCCCCCTGGCCGAGGAAAGAATCCGCCGGGCCGAGGCCAGTACCTCGATTCGCAATCGCGCGTCCCGTTCGGCGTCGGCCCTGATCTTCGCCAACCGCTGCAGGCGAGCCCCGGCGTCGAGCAGGTACGCGGTCGTGGGCGTGCCCGCCACTCGCGCCCGGATGGCGGCCGCGCGGGCGGCGAGGTGGTGGCTGGAACTCTCCGGGACGCCGTCGAGGGCGGCGACCGCGCCATCGACGTCCCCTTGGTGTGACCGGACACGGGCGAGACCGAACGCGGCACTGACGTAACCCACGTTGGTGGTCCACACACGGTGATACAGCACGCCCGCACGCTCGAAGTCACCCGCGGCCTCCGTCGCGGCGGCCAAGGCCAGGCGCGGCGCGATCTCCCCCGGCAGCAGCCGGTAGACCTCGTCGAACCCATCGACGGCCTGTCCAGGGTTCGGGCCCGCCAGTGTCATCACCGACCGATACCAGACGACCCGCCAGTCTCTCGTCACCGATTCGGCGAACTCGTCGAGGTCTTGCTCGGCGTAGTCCAGGTTGCCCATGGTGATACGCGCGTCGACAAGGCGCAACAACACTTCTGGTGTTCGCTTCGGCGCGGTGTCCAAAGTAGACACCAGGTCCTCCGGCTCGGTGACCCCGAGAGTGGCGAGGAAGCCCGCGGCCGGATCGGACAGATCGACCAACGGTGTCGGCAGCGCGGAGGGCATTTCAGACCAGTCGACCGCGTCGGCGGGCTCGGCCCCGAAAACCCTGCGCTCCGGGCCGAACGACGTCGACACGGCGGGCCTGGCGGTGCCATCGCTCAGCGCGAGCACTTCGACCAGCGTGCCGTGCACCTGTTCGCGCATCTCCTCGGCGGAGGTGAACCTCGCGGCGGGGTCGAGGTCGGTGGCCCGCGACAGCAGCCGGTGGACCGACTCGAACTCGGCGAACAGGCTGCCGGGCACCGGATCGGGCAGGTGGTGGCGGGCGTAGGTGGAGAACCCGGGAAACGGGTCGCACAGCATCGCCAGCATCCGCCCCAGGCTGAACAGATCCGAGGCGGCCGACACCGGCCGAGGCGGCGTCTCGGTCAGCTCGGGCGCGTCATAGCCTTCCGTGTAATACATGGCGGCCGAACCGATGGGCAGGACAGCACCAAGATCAATCAGCTTCACCTGCTCGTCGACGTGCAGGACGTTCTCCGGTTTGAGGTCGCAGAACGCGAGTCCGCGCCGGTGCAGGTAGGCCAGCGCGTCGAGCACGTCGAGGCCATAGGCGAGCACGGAGGCCAACGGCAGCGGCGCGCGCTGACCACCGGGATCATGGTGGCGCAGGAACAACTCCCGCAACGTGAGCCCACCGAGGTATTCCATGACGATGTAGCCGACGAGAGTGCCCGACCGCGGATCCGGGTGGCGAACGAAGTCCATGATCTTGACGATGTTCGGATGATTGACCTCGACCAGGAACTGACGCTCGTGGACAGCGGCGGCGATCGCGTCCACGTCCCCGTCATCGATGAGTCCTTTGAGGACGACCCAGTGCTCGGCGACGCCGTCGCTGAGGTTGCCGTCGCGCGCGAGGTAGATCCAGCCAAGACCGCCGTAAGCCAGACAGCCCAACACCTCGTAACGATCGATGACGTCACCGGCGTGCAGCGGCGGCACGAAGGAGAACGGTGTGCCGTCGTGCGGACAGTACCCCTTCGGAAGCCCTGGCCGGTCGCCCCTGCGCTGGCCGACGAGTTCGCCACACTTGTGGCATACACGGCGATTCTCCGGCACCTGCGGGTCGACCAACACTGCCGTCACCGGGTCGCGCGCGGGCACCTTGGGAAGTTCCAGCAAACCCGCGCCGATGATGCCTTGTCGGGCGCGACCACCACCGGTGACGACGCGGCGATTCGTCGACGTCGACCGACCGGTCGAGACAGAATGGGTGGACGCGGCTTTCGGCCGTTTGAAACCGCAGGTGTCACAGGTGTCGTCCGACTCGTAGGTACCGGGACAGTTCGTCCGAACGCACCCGCTCATCGCCGCGCCTCCCTTCGTCGGATCACCAACGCCTGGTAGGCCAACACCGCCGACGCGGCCTCGGACAGGTCGCAGGGGCGTGTCCACAACAGGTCGCGGGCTCTGCCGTGGGCACCGGCCACCTCGCCGTCCTCGACGACGCCGGTCCGCACCGCCATCGCCTGGTACACCGACAACAGGCCACGCAGTTCAGCGCGCCGGTCCAACAGGCCTTGCAGGATGGCGTGGTGCCTGCCGATCTCGGCACGAGCCTCGGCGATATCGGCATCCGCCGTGGCCAGTGCGGCCGTCACACCGTCCCACTCCCCCACATCGGCGGTGGCATCGAACGCTCTGAGCAGCGCCCCCGCCCGGGTGATCGCGGCGATGGTCACCGGCCGATACGAACCGACGATCTTGTCATCGACAGTGCGCCGCAACTCGTCCAACGCGTTCGCGGCAGCGTCCACCGCGGCGACCTCGGCGACGAGCCGGTCGCGCTCGGCGCGCAGCATGGAGACCTCGTCCGCGTGGTTGCGCGCCAAGGCGAGATGACCCGCGGCGCCCTCGCCCGCGGATCGGGGCAACGGGCCGTTGCTCCGGGTCATGACCAGGGTCAGGTGTCGGTAGAGGGTGTCCACGGTGAGCAGGTCGCCCGCGCCGGGGATGCCGTCGCGCAGCGCCCGAAGCAGATGTGCGGTGAACAAGGTGTTGCGGTCGCCTTCCGGGGCCACCGCGACGGACGCGGTGGCGGCGAGGATGTAGGCGCCCGCCACGTCGACCTCGTTGACCAGCGCCTCGGCCGCCGACGACATGGTCCGCTCGATGGCCCGGCCCGCGAAGCAGCAGTCGAGGATCAGGATGCGGTTCTTGGCGCGGCTGTCGATGAACGCCTGGCGCACGTCGCCACAGCGCAGCGCCGACGTGCCGACCGTCTCGGTTCGGGTGCCGCTCATCGCCAGGTACAACTCGGCGCGGTTCGTCCAGGGGAGGCCGTGGCCCGCGTAGTAGACCAGCAGCGTGTCCTCGGCCTCCCTGGCCGCGCGAGCCAGCGGCTCGCCGACCTCGCCCGCCACCAGGGGATCTCGGATCACCACACAGTTGCGCTCCGGCAAACCGGTGCCCCGCGCGGAGGTGAGCACCGCGCACAGGTCGTCGAGGTTCGCGTCGACTCCGGGCAAACCGGGCAGTTCCGGGTCGGTGTACCGGCTGACGCCGATGATCACCGCGCGCGAGCGGGCCGGATCGGGAAGGCGACCGGTCATCGCGTCCCCGTACTGTCGGCCTCGGGCAGGGCATCCGGCGTCACGGCACCGGCCTGGGCCACATCGGTGTCGCCCAGGACGCCGCGGACCGCCCGTTCCACGTCGCGGGAAAGCACGTCGACCTCGACCGTGCGGCCATCGGCCGCGGTGATCGTCACCTTCACCTTGGAGCGTCGAGTACCCAGCCAGGTGCCGACAGCGGCGGCCAACGCGGTGACCGCACCGCCGTCACCGAGCGCGGCCACCAGCACGTCGGACACCACGCCCATCTCACCGGGGGCGATCGACGCGCGGCGCTCACTCAGCGCGCCGCGCAGCCTCGGCTCGCCGTCGAGCCAGTCCCGCAGCGCCGTGAACTCGACGAGGACATCGACGTCGTCGTCGCCGCGCACCTGGATCGTCGCTTCCATGGTTCTCCTCATTCTCAGTCCCGGTACACCGGTATCGGCGCGAGCGCGTCACCCAGTGCCGGACGCAACCACTCGTCGTAGAGCCGCTGCCACGTGCCGTCCACCCGCATCCGGCCGAGGACACCGTTGACGAATCGGACCAGGTCGGTGTCGAACTCGGCCATCACGATCCCGTAGGGCTCATCGCCCCTACGTTCGTCGAGAAGCTTTGTGGTCAGGTCCTGCTTGGCGAACCCGGCGAGCACGGCATCGTCCGTGGACACCGCCTCGACGTTGCCTTGTTGAAGCAGGACAAGGCAATCGCCGGTATCGATGACCAAAACAGGTCTGGCGCCGACCTCCACGATGGCCCGCAGCGCGGTGGTGCCCCGGCCCGCGCAGACCCGCTTGTCGCGCAGATCGGCGAACCCGGTGATCTGGCCGGTGGTCTCGTGGCTGGTGCGCACCAGCACCCCCTGCCTGGCCCGCAGATACTCGGTGGAGAACTCGATGTCGTTCTCGACCCGTCGTTCGCAGGTCATGGTGGCCGTGGCGATCACCATGTCGACTTCGTCGTTCCGAACGGCCGAGAGCCGGTCGACCGTGCTCACCACGACGAACTCGATCGGTTCCTCGGCCCCGGTGCGCCACGGCCCGAAGATCTCCCTGGCGATCTCCCTGGCCACATCCACCTCGAAACCACGCATCTGACCCGAGGAGATGTCCAGGTAGCTCAACAGGAACGCGGTCTGGCTGACGCCGACCTTGAGCTTGCCCCTGGTCCTGATCTGGTCGACCTTGGCCGAGGCCGCGGCGGGGCGCAGACTCTCCCGGCAGATCTGGTGCGCCTCGGGAATCCGCGTGGATTCGGTGACACCGCTGGGTTCCGGCGGGTTGATCGGGACCGATCTGGCCTCCCCCAACGGTCTCGGCATGTCACCACTCCCGCAGGCCGTGGCCAGGACCGCGACCAGCGCGAGGACCGCGGCACGCATCCGGTTGGGCGTCATCGGTACTCCACCAGCCTCGGCGCCAGGCCTGCCACCGAGGCGACCATCGCCAACAACGTCAGCGCGGCCAGCACCACCGCGAGCCCCGCCCACGCGTCGCGGGCCTCGGCCGCGGCGACATCGAACCGGTCCATCGCCTGCTGTGTGGCCTTGGACAGCACCGTGTCGAAATAGTGGCCGGCATCGTTGATCACCAGGCGCACCGCGTCGACATAGGTAGGCACGCTGGTGATGCCAGTCCGGTCGCCAAGGGGCGCGGTACGCCACTGCCCCGCCACCGCCGAGGCGTCAGCCAGCAGGGTTCGGGTCTGGCCGAGGTCGAGATCGTCGCGATGCAGCATCCGATAGAGCAGGCTGTCCACTTCGTCCAGCGCGCGACTCACCTCGACGCGGTGCCGGTCGGCATCGTCACGGAAGATCAGCGCCATCGCCTCGTGCGCGTCGGCGCGCAACCCGAAATCCCTCGTGTGCGCGAGCTTCTCGGCATGGCGCATACCGTCGTCGACGGCCCGGTCGGTCGCGGACACCGCGACAACCGAGGTGATCGCCAACCACACGAGACCGATGGTGGTGAGCAGCGTCGCGGCGACGAGGCCGGGGTTGAACCGACGATGGGTCAGCCGTGCCACGAAGATCTGCGCGCCGACCAGACCGGCCAGGACCAGGACCGTGAGCAGCACCGGCACCCAGGGCACGCTGCCCGCGTCGTCCTGGGTCGCGATCAGACCATCCACCTCGTCGGTGTAGGCGCGCTCGACGGCGATCAGGACCTCCGACCGCAGCACGTGCGAGGCCTCGCGCAGGTACGCGGCGCCCAGCGGCTGCCCCTGCCTGGTGTAGACCCAGCCGGTCTCCACCAGGCCCGCGTACACGGGAAGCTGGTTGGACACCAACGCCACCCAGTCGCCGTCGGCGCCGGTCGCGCTGAGCCAATCGGTCGCGGTGGCGAGATCCTGACGGAAGCGGTCCCGCAGCTTCGGCCCCTCGACGGCGTCGACCAGCACGGCGTTGAACGAGGTGGCGTCGGCGTCGGAGAGCGCCCGGTGCACCTCCTGCGCCGTGCGCACGACCTTGGCGCGTTCGGTGGTCACCTCGTCGGCGAGCGACGCCCGGCCCGCCGCGCCCGCCGCCGCCGCGCCCACACCGCCGACGGCGACGACCAGGATGACGAGCAGCAGGACGAGCTTTCCCTCGGTACGGCGGAAAAATCCCCGCGCGGCAGCGAGCCTCGGCCCGAGCCACGTCGGTAACCCCATGTGCGCCGCGCCTCCTGTCGTCAGTCACGGTGAGCGATGATCACCGTACCCAACGACACCGACAGGATCGGCGGCTTTACCTGAACCGGACAGCGAAGTGACCCATCCGGCGCAGCACCGCGTGATCGTTCGGGTTACCGCGCTATCCGCACGGGGTGCTGTCGACGCCGGATCACCCGGTCGGTGCGCAGATCAGTCCCGTTCGATGAGGTGACCGACGACGTCCGGCCCGGGATGGGCGGCACCGGAACCATCACGACGCTCATCGACATCCGGGAGTTCCACCGCCGAACCGGTGCGGGTCGCCCCCGCCGGACGCGGTCCGACCCAGGCCAGGGTCAGGTGGGTCTCGCCCTTGAGGAAACGATGGGCGCGAACCCCGCCGGTGGCCCGGCCCTTGGCCGGGAACAGCCCGAACGGGGTGACCTTGACGCTCTGCCCGGTCGAGGTGATGACCATCGGGTCGCCGTGGTCGGCGTCGTCGGTGCGGACCGCGGCGAAGAACACCACCGCCGCGTCGCCGGTGAGGTTGATGCCCGCCATGCCGCCGCCTTTGAGGCCCTGAGGGCGCACCACGGCGGCGGGATAGCGCAGCAGCGACGCCTCCGATGAGACGAACACCAGTGTTTCGGTGCCGTCGGTGAGCCAGGTGGCGCCGATGATCTCGTCGCCGTCCTTGAGGCTGATCACCTCGAACTCGTCCGAGCGGACCGGCCACTCCGGTGCGCACACCTTGACCACGCCCTGTTTCGTGCCCAGCGCGAGGCCGGGCGAGTCGGCACCCTGCTCGCCCGCGGGCGCGATGCCGACGACCTTCTCGCCCGCTTCGAGCGGCACCAGTTCGCTCGCGGCCATGCCGCCGCTGGTCGACACCGTGCCGCTCTGCTCGGGCAACACCGGCAGCGGCAGCACCTCGCACTTGAACGCCCGGCCCCGGTTGGTGACCAGCAGGATCTGCCCGCGCGCGGTCGAGTGCACGACAGCGGAGACCGCGTCGTGTTTGGTGCGGCCGTTGCGCCTGCGCGCCTCCGATGCCTCTTCCGACTCCGCCGCGGTGCGGGCGACCAGCCCGGTGGCCGAGAGGATCACCTGACACGGATCGTCGGCGACCTCCAGCGGTCCCGCCGGTTTCGACGCGGCCAGCACTTCCTTGAGGTCGCCGTCGATGAGCGCGGTCCGGCGCTCGGCGGTGAGATCCTTGGCGACCTTGGCCAACTCGGTGGAGACCAGTTTGCGCAGCACCGTCTCGTCGTCGAGGATCTTGGACAGCTCGGCGATCTCCGCGCGCAGCTTGTCCTGCTCGGTTTCGAGTTCGAGCTTGTCGAACTTCGTGAGGCGGCGCAGCGGGGTGTCGAGGATGTAGGCCGCCTGGATCTCGGAGAGCCCGAACCGCGACATGAGGCCCGCCTTGGCCTCGACCGCGTTGTCGCTGCCCCGGATCAGCGTGATGACCTTGTCGATGTCGAGCAGTGCCCGCAGCAGGCCCTCGACCAGGTGCAGGCGTTCCTCGCGCTTGCGGCGGCGGTGGCGCGTGCGGCGGGTGACGACCTCGTAGCGGTGCTTGATGAACACTTCCAGCAGCGCCTTGAGCCCGAGCGTGCGCGGCCTGCCCTCGACCAGGACCAGGTTGTTGATCCCGAAGGACTGTTCCATCGGGGTGAGCCGGTACAGATCGGCGAGCAGGGCCTGCGGGTTGACCCCAACCTTGCACTCGATGACGAGTCGCGTGCCGTTCTCCCGGTCGGTGAGGTCCTTCACGTCGGCGATCCCGGTGAGCCGCTTGGACTTGTTGACCTCGTCGGTGATCTTCTCGATGATCTTCTCGGCGCCGACCTGGTAGGGCAGTTCGGTGACCGTGATCGCCTGCCTGCCCCGACTGCCCTGCAGCGGCCCGATCTCGACCTTCGCCCGCATCCGGACGACCCCGCGCCCGGTCTCGTAGGCCTTGCGCGCCTCGTCGAGGCCGAGCAGCATCCCGCCGGTCGGCAGGTCCGGCCCCGGGATGAACTCCATCAGCTTGTCCAGCGTGGCGTCCGGGTGCGTGATCAACCACCGCGCGGCGGCCACGACCTCGCCGAGGTTGTGCGGGATCATGTTGGTCGCCATCCCGACCGCGATCCCGGACGTCCCGTTGACCAGCAGGTTGGGGAACGCGGCTGGCAGCACGGTCGGCTCTTGCAGCGAGCCGTCGTAGTTGGATCGGAAGTCGACGGTGTCCTCATCGAGTTCCCCGACGAGCAACATCGCCTCGGCCGACATTCTTGCTTCTGTGTAACGACTCGCGGCCGGTCCGTCGTCCGGGGAACCAAAGTTTCCGTGCCCGTCGACCAGAGGAGCGTTCAGCGAGAAGTCCTGGGCGAGGCGCACCATGGCGTCGTAGATGGCGGTGTCGCCGTGCGGGTGGTACTTGCCCATGCAGTTGTGGACGACGAAGCCATCGACCACGAACGCGTGCTCGTCCGAGCCGACCTGGATGTCGAAGGTGACGGCGGGCTCGGCGGGCTCGACCGACTCGACGAGGACGGCGTCCGCCGTGGACATCCGCGTCGTCTCGTGCCCCACGAGGTCGCGCGCCTCGGTCCACTGCCCGTCGACGGTGCGGAACCGCTGGGCCGGAGTGACGAGCATCCGCTGACCGCTGACCCAGGTGATCAGGACCAGGTCCGACACCGGGTTCCGGTACACCTCGACCACCGGGACGGGCACGCCGTCACCGTCGAGGACCTTGTCGTCGACCTCGATGTCCTCGATCGCCCTCGGACCGTCCGGAGTGGACACCTGGGCGCCGCGGACGAAGCAGTCGCCGACCACGCGGGAGGACTTCACGTAGGCGTGCGTCGGGCGATAACCCTGCTCGTTCATGGAGAACAGGATGCGCCGGTGAACCGGCTTGAGGCCGTCACGCGCGTCGGGCAGGGCGCGCGAGTGGATGACGGAGTAGGCGTACTCCAGGTAGGAGTCCTCGATCTCGGTCTTGACCGGGTTGTCGAAGACCTGCGCGCCCGCGCGGTCGAACGCGGCGGGGTCGACCTTGGTCGAGGGTGCCTTGCGGCGTGCCATTGCTCAGCGCTCTCTTTCGTACCGAATGCTCGGACCTGGGTGGTCGAATGAGGTGTCACATGTCGATGGCGGACTGGTCGACCCTGGCC
>JALZNB010000357.1 GCA_030857905.1 Actinomycetota bacterium | reverse complement strand
GTCATCCGCCACTCCTGCGCGCACGTGCTCGCCCAGGCCGTGCAGCAGCAGTTCCCCGACGCCAAGCTCGGCATCGGTCCGCCGGTCCGGGACGGCTTCTACTACGACTTCGACGTCGAGACCCCGTTCACCCCGGAAGACCTGCGGGCGCTGGAGAAGCGCATGAAGCAGATCATCAAGGGGTCCCAGCGGTTCTCTCGCCGGGTCGTCGAGTCCGTGGAGGCGGCCAAGAAAGAACTGGCCGCCGAGCCGTACAAGCTGGAGCTGGTCGACATCAAGTCCGGCGACTCCACAGTGGACACCACGGAGATCATGGAGGTCGGCGGCGGCGAGCTGACCATCTACGACAACCTCGACCCGCGCAGCGGTGATCTGGTCTGGGGCGACCTGTGCCGCGGCCCGCACGTGCCGACCACCAAGCACATCCCGGCGTTCAAGCTGACCAGGGTCGCCGCGGCCTACTGGCGCGGCGACCAGAAGAACCAGCAACTCCAGCGCGTGTACGGCACGGCGTGGGAGTCCCAGGAGGCCCTCGACGCCTACGTCGAGCTGCTCGCCGAGGCCGAGCGCCGCGACCACCGCAAGCTCGGCGTCGAACTCGACCTGTTCAGCTTCCCGGACGAGATCGGCTCCGGCCTCGCGGTGTTCCACCCCAAGGGTGGGGTCATCCGCAAGTCCATGGAGGACTACTCGCGGCGCCGCCACGAGGAGGAGGGCTACGAGTTCGTCTATTCGCCGCACATCACCAAGGGCAGCCTCTTCGAGACCTCGGGGCACCTCGACTGGTACCGCGACGGCATGTACCCCCCGATGCACCTCGACGCCGAGTACGACGACCAGGGCAACGTCCGCAAGCCGGGCCAGGACTACTACCTCAAGCCGATGAACTGCCCGTTCCACGACCTGATCTTCCGCTCCCGCGGGCGCTCCTACCGGGAGCTGCCGCTGCGGATGTTCGAGTTCGGCTCGGTGTACCGCTACGAGAAGTCCGGTGTCATCCACGGCCTGACCAGGGTGCGCGGCATGACCCAGGACGACGCGCACATCTTCTGCACCCCCGACCAGGTGCAGGACGAGCTGAAGTCGCTGCTGGGCTTCGTGCTCGGTCTGCTGCGCGACTACGGCCTCGACGACTTCTACCTCGAACTGTCCACCCGCAACGAGGAGAAGTACGTCGGCTCCGACGAGGTGTGGGCCGAGGCGACCGAGGCGCTGCGGGTCGCGGCGCAGGACTCGGGCCTCGAACTCGTCCCTGACCCGGGCGGCGCCGCGTTCTACGGCCCGAAGATCTCCGTGCAGGCCAAGGACGCGCTCGGTCGGACCTGGCAGATGTCGACCATCCAGGTCGACTTCAACCTGCCGGAGCGGTTCGAGCTGGAGTACACCGGCCCGGACGGCGCCCGCAAGCGCCCGGTGATGATCCACCGCGCGCTGTTCGGCTCGATCGAGCGGTTCTTCGGTGTGCTCACCGAGCACTACGCCGGCGCGTTCCCGGCCTGGCTGGCGCCGGTCCAGGTGATGGGCATCCCGATCGCCGACGAACACGCCGAACACCTGCTGGCCGTGGCGAAGGTGTTGCGCGGCAAGGCGATCCGGGTCGAGGTCGACACCTCGGACGACCGGATGCAGAAGAAGATCCGCAATCACACCCTGCAGAAGGTCCCGTTCCTGCTCGTCGCGGGCGCCAAGGACGTGGAGTCCGGCGCGGTGTCCTTCCGCTTCCGCGACGGCTCACAGGTCAACGGAATCCCGGTCGACAAGGCGGTCGAGGCCATCGCGTCCTGGGTGGACGGCCGCAACAACGCCTCACCCACGGCGGAGAACTTCATCGTCGCCTGAGCGTGATGGGGCCACGGCGGCGTCGCCGTGGCCCACGGGACGGCGCCGGTCAGACCGATTCGGTGGCGAAACGTGCGCGCAGTCGGGCCACGGTGTCCTGATCGGGGGTCTCGCCCGCGCGGACCAGCTCGTCGATCAGCCGGAAATAGTCCTCGTACCCGGCGGGGGTGAAGGTCATGACGCACCGCACGTCGGTGTCGCTCGCGTTGCGATAGCCGTGGGCGGCACCTTTCGGCACCGACACCACGCCACCCGCCGACACCACCCGGGACTCCTCGGCGACCCCGGTGTCGAAGGTGAGATCGCCCTCGATCACGACGAAGTCTTCCGCGTGCCCGTGGTGCACGTGCGGCGCCGCGCCCAACGTTCCCGGGGGCAGGACCTGTTCGACGATCGCCAGCCGCCCACCGGTGTCCGCGCCGGAGAGCAACACGCGGTACTCGCCGCTCACCGCTCGCAATCGTTCGACGCCGTCGGCGTCCTTGATCAGCAGGGTCACCGCGCGATGGTAGCCGCGGCGTCGGGGCGACGCCCTACGATCAGACCATGGCCGCTGTCGTCGGTTCCGAGGAACCAGAACTCGTCGCCCAAGAGGGGGTGGGGACTCGGGACGCGTTGCAGCGGCTGTGGACCCCGCACCGGATGGCCTACATTCGTGGCGAGGGCAAGCCCGACCACGATGGTGAAGCGGGCTGTCCGTTCTGCACCCTTCCCGACCTGGCCGACGCCGACGCCCTGATCATCGCGCGCGGCGACCTCGTCTACTCGGTCCTGAACCTCTACCCGTACAACCCCGGTCACCTGATGGTCGTCCCGTACCGGCACATCGCCGACTACACCGACCTCACCCAGGCCGAGACCGTGGAACTGGCCGAATTCACCCAGCGGGCCATGCGGGTGACCCGGGAGGTCGCCGCTCCGCACGGTTTCAATCTCGGCATGAACCAGGGCGTCATCGCGGGCGCGGGCATCGCCGCGCACCTGCACCAGCACCTGGTGCCACGGTGGGGTGGGGACGCGAATTTCATGCCGGTCATCGGCCACACGAAGGTGCTTCCACAGCTGCTCGGCGAGACCCGAGCCCTGCTGGCCGCCGCTTGGGCGACACACGGTTGAGAGCCGCCCCGGCCGGTCGCCGCCGATGAGCGGGCACGCAGGGGAGATCAGCGCGGCGACGTTGGGGCCCAGGCCCTGCCTGCTTGCCACGACTGCCAGGTCCGGCGTGGGTGGGGGAGTGGGTCACGCTGAGCAGCGACGGTTAGGCTGCGCGGGCCAGATCACCTCGCCGGTTAGGTGCCTTTGACACCCCCATGCTGAACATTTTCGCTCGTGCCTCGGTTTCCCGCGTCACCGATCCTGTCGGGGCGTGGCTGGTTCGGACTCGGCTCACGCCCAACGCGATGACGGTCATCGGGACTGTCGGCGCGGTGGCGGGCGCGCTCTGGCTCTTCCCCACCGGACATCTTCTCGCCGGGACGTTCGTGGTGTGGGGTTTCGCCATGTTCGACCTGCTCGACGGCGCGATGGCGCGCGCGTTGGGCGGTGGCACCCGGTACGGGGCGGTGCTGGACGCCAGTTGCGACCGGATCGCGGACGGGGCGTTGTTCTGCGGGATCGTCTGGTACTGCTTCGCTGTCGGCAACCGGCCATTGGCGGTGGCCGCGCTGGTGTGCCTGGTGTTGGGGCAGGTCGTCTCCTATGTGAAGGCTCGGGCCGAGGCTTCGGGGCTCGCCGCCGACGGCGGGCTGGTAGAACGCGCCGAACGGCTCATCCTCACCCTCGCGGGCACCGGACTGAGCGGGTTCGGCGTCCCGTACGCCCTTGACGTGGCGTTGTGGGTGCTGGCCGCCGGGTCGGTGTACACGGTGGGGCAGCGGTTGATCGCCGTGCGTCGGTCGGCTCTGGAGGAGGACGCGTGAAGCTCGGGGAGCGCATCGCCGACCTGGGGTACGGCGCGGGCTGGGGACTGGTGCGGGCGATGCCGGAAGGCGCCGCGCGGGGCCTGTTCCAGGCGGGAGCCGACGTCGCCGCCCGACGGGGTGGGCCGGGCGTGCTGCGGTTGCGGCGCAACCTGGCGCGGGTCGTTCCGCAGGCGGGCACCGAGGAACTCGACGCCCTGGTCCGACAGTCGCTGCGGTCGTACGCGCGCTACTGGATGGAGGCGTTTCGACTCCCGTCGATGGACCACCGGGCCATCCACGCGGCGATCGACGTCGAGGTCACCGGCAAGGAAAACCTGGCCGCGGCGCTGGCCGAGGGCAATGGCGCGGTCATGGCGCTTCCGCACTCCGGCAACTGGGACGCGGCGGGTGTGTGGCTGGTCCGGGAGCACGGTTCGCTGGTCACTGTCGCCGAGCGGCTCAAGCCCGAGTCCGTCTACGACCGATTCGTCGCCTACCGGGAGTCGCTGGGCTTCGAGGTGCTGCCCACCGAGGGTGGACCGGTGCCCCCCGCGCTGGTGTTGGCCAGGCGGTTGCGGCGCAACGGGGTCGTGTGTCTGCTCGCCGACCGTGAACTGAGTCCGGCGGGCATCCCGGTCACCTTCTTCGGCGCGCGGACGCTGATGCCCGCGGGCCCGGCCTTCCTGGCCGCGCGAACCGGGGCGGCGCTGATACCGGCCGGACTGTGGTTCACCGAGGACGGCTGGGGGCTGCGGTTGCACCCGCCGATCAGGGTCAACGGCACCGAGGGCGTGCCGTCGGCGACGCAGGCCCTCGCCGACGTGTTGGCCGCCGACATCGCGGGACATCCGGCCGACTGGCACATGATGCAGCCACTGTGGATCGATGATCTTCCACCCGAGCGGCGGGAAGCCCTCGCCGTCCGAGGGGACCGCGGCCGCCGGTGAGGATCGGGATCGTCTGTCCGTACTCCTTCGAGGTTCCCGGAGGGGTGCAGGCACACGTCGTCGACCTGGCCAAAGCGCTGCGGGCACTCGGCCACGACGTCGACGTGCTCGCCCCGGCCGACGAGGACACCCCCCTGCCCGCCTTCGTGCACCCCGCGGGTCGCGCGCTCGGCATCCCCTACAACGGGTCGGTCGCCCGGCTGTCGTTCGGCCCGGTGTCGTTCACCCGGGTGCGTCGCTGGATTCGGGACCACGACTTCGACGTCCTGCACCTGCACGAGCCGACCGCCCCGAGCCTGGCGATGCTGGCCCTGATGATCGCCGACGGTCCGATCGTGGCGACCTTCCACACCTCGACGCCGAGGTCGCGGACGCTGAGCGCGTTCCAGGTGGTGCTGCGACCGTTCCTGGAGAAGATCACCGCCCGGATCGCGGTGTCCGCGCTGGCCCGACGGGTCCAGGTCGAACACCTCGGCGGGGACGCCGTCGAAATCCCCAACGGGGTCGACGTGGGTTTCTTCCGCGACGCCGAACCCCTCGACGGCTACCCGCGCGCGGGTGGGACCGTCGGGTTCGTCGGCCGCTACACCGAGCCACGCAAGGGCATGCCCGTTCTCCTGGAGGCTTTTCGCGCGCTCGCCGCCGAACTGCCCGATGTCCGCCTGCTGGTCGTGGGCCGGGGCGACGACGAGGAACTGCTGCGCGCCGCGGGTGATCTGGCCGACCGCATCGATCTGCTCGGCCAGGTCGACGACGCGACGAAAGCGCGCGCGTTGCGCGGCATCGACGTCTACTGCGCGCCCAACATCGGTGGGGAGAGCTTCGGCATCATCCTGACCGAGGCGATGTCGGCGGGGACCGCGGTCGTGGCCAGTGACCTCGACGCGTTCCGCCGCGTGCTCGACGACGGTCGCGCGGGCGTCCTGACCCCGGTCGGCGACGCACCCGCCCTCGCCGCGGCGTTGCGCGAGGTGCTGGCCGACCCGTCACGGCGCGCGTCGCTGGTCGCGGAGGGCCAACGCAGGGTGGCCGGATTCGACTGGTCGGTCGTGGCGAACCAGGTGCTGCGGGTCTACGAGCAGGCGGTGGCCGCCGATCCCCGAGGCGTGGGGGAGGTCCCGTGACCGGCTGGGAGCTGACCGCGCTGCTTGTGGCGCTGGCGCTCGCGGTGCTCGTCGGCACTTGGCTCGTCGGCACGGCGAACCGCCTCGACCGTCTGCACGTGCGCACCGACTCGGCCTGGGCCGCCCTCGATGCCGCCCTCGCCCGTCGCGCGGTGGTCGCCCGCGCGGTCTCCGGCACGCTCGACCCGGACCCGGGCGACATCCTGCGGGCTGTCGCCGAACGCGCCGAGAACGCGCCACGCCGCGACCGGGAATCCGCCGAGAACGAACTGACCAGGGCCCTCGCCCCGGTCGATCGGCAAGCACTTCCCCTCGCCTTGGCCGCCGAACTCGTCGACGCCGAACACCGCGTGGTCATCGCCCGCCGGGTCCACGGCGACGCCGTCCGAGACACGCTTACCCAACGCAGACGCCGGGCCGTCCGCTGGTTCACCCTCGCGGGCACCGCCCCGAGCCCGGAGTTCTTCGAGATCGTCGAGCCCACCCTCGCCGAGGGAATGCCCCGCCCGCGCCCGTCCGCGCGCGTGGTGCTGCTCGACGCCGGCGGCCGCGTGTTGCTCTTCCACGGCCACGACCCCGGTCGGGCCGAGGACACGTTCTGGTTCACCGCGGGTGGTGGCGTCGAGCCGGGAGAGGAGCTACGGGTCGCCGCCGTTCGAGAACTGCGCGAGGAGACCGGTGTGGACCTCGCTCCGGCGGTGTTGGTGGGCCCGGTCTGGCGACGGCGGGTCGTGTTCAGCTTCGAGGGCCGCACCTACGACGGTGAAGAGTGGTTCTTCGTGACGTCACTGCCCGAGGGCGCCCGCGTCGACACCACCGGGTTCACCGACCTGGAAGCCCGCACCATCGTCGAACACCGGTGGTGGAGCGCGGAAGAACTCCAGACCACGACCGACACGATCTACCCCGTGCAGCTCGGCGAACTTCTCCCACAGGTCGTCGACGGCTCGTGGGACGGAACGCCGCGCGCGGTCCGATGAGCGAACGACGGGTGGTGGCCTCTCCCGCCTCACCGTGATCGGTCTTCCCGTGCCGCTCCTGCCGGTGGCGTGCAGCGGGGCGTCGTTGACCCGCGGGCTGGCCACGCCACCGGCTGCCGTCGCCGGAGAGCCGTAGGTGATGTGCGGTCGCCGTCTGACGGGGAGTCCGCGCGGCTACTCCGGCGGGTTCATGATCGGGCGGTCGACGGCCATGAGCCAGCGACCGTCGTCGCCCCGGCGAAGAACGTCGGTGCAGCTTCCGATCAGTTTCTGCGGCTTGCCGTCCGCGTCGGTGGTGTCGATCACGAACGTGACACCGATGAGGGAGACGTCACCCGCGACGTAGGCGTGGGTCAGGGTGGCCTCCAGGTGCGGCCTCGGCGCGAGGAACGCCTCGAACCACGCCTTGCGCTCCGCGCCGGTCAACGAGGCGCCGGAGAAGTTGGAGATCGCGTCCGGGCGGTAGAGGCGGTCGAACAGGGCGCCGTCGCCGGAATTGAACACATCAATGAAGATGTCATTCTGCGTGTCGATGTCGTCGGTGAGATCTGGGAAGTCGTGGTCGATCTGGAGTTGGGTGGACACCTTGTCCCACTTTCTGCCGAAGCGTTGGCGCATCGCTATTCCCGTACCGGTGAACGCTAACCCGCCCCCTTTCATCGCGCGCTCATGGAACGGTAATCGCGGCCGGATTACTCACAGGTGAGAATCACGGCCCCGGTCGTCGTTAGTCTCGCATCGAGTGTGGCGGACGGCCGGAAAGCGCGGTCGAGAACCGTGACACGGAAAGCCGAGCAGGATCAATGAGAGGCAAGGTGCAATGGAGGAATCCGTACGGGACGGTCGCGCCGTCCTGGACAGCGTCCGGGAGCTTGTGCCGAAGCTGCGCGGCAACGCCCCGGAAGCCGAGGAACGCCGCTGGGTGCCCGACGAGAACATCAAGTCGCTCGAACAGGCCGGGGTGTACCAGTCCGCGGTACCCGAGCGGTTCGGCGGCCTCGACCTCACCGTGGCCGAACAGGTCGCGATCATCGGCGAGATCGCCCGCGGCTGCGGGTCGACCGGCTGGACCAGCAACGCCTGGATCTCCAGCGCCTGGATCATCGGTCTGTACCCGGACAAGGCGCAGGAGGAGGTGTTCGCGGGCGGTTCGGTGCGCGTCTCCGGCGGGTTCACCCCCACCGGGACCCTGACCCCGACCGAGGGCGGCTACCGGCTCAACGGAACCTGGCGGTTCAACACCGGGATTCGCGGTGCCGACTGGAACATCGTCGCGGCCATGGTCGAGATCCCCGGCCATCCCGCCGAGGAGTTCTACGCGGTCGTGCCCAAGTCGGACTTCACCATCGCCGACGACTGGCACGTGTCCTCCGCCGCGGCCACCGGCAGCTCCACCACCACGGCCGTCGACGTCTTCGTTCCCGCGTACCGCGTGGTCGACGGGGTCGAGGTGCTTGAGGGCACCACGGGCGACCGCTGGAACAGCGGCAACCGCGGCCGGGACTACGGCTTGATCAGCTACGTCATGGTCCTGTCGCTGCCGGTGTATATCGGCATGGCCAAGGCCGCGTTGGAGATGTTCCTCGACCGCGCGCCCGGCCGAGGGATCGCCTACACCAACTGGACCGAGCAGAGCGAGCACCCGCACGTTCAGATCCAGATCGGCACCGCGGCCAACAAGATCACCGCGGCGGAGGGGCTGTCCGACCGGATCGTCGGGTTCATGCAGGACCGGGCGGACAGCGGCGTCGCGCCGACCACCGAGGAGAAGGCGGCCGTGCGCGGCCAGGTCGGTTACGCGATCCAACTGGCGAAGGAGGCGGTGGACATCCTCTACACCTGCTCCGGCGCGTCGGTCATCCAGAAAAGCGTTGCGCTACAGCGCGTCCACCGGGACACCCAGGGCCTCGCGCTGCACGGCCTGATGTCGCCCATCACCAACCTCGAAGTGCACGGCCGAGTCCTTCTCGGACTCGACCCGGACACCTTCTTCCTCTGACCGAATCCGAGCGAATCCCAGGAGCGTGACGCGATGACGACGTCCTTCGAACTGACCGACGACGCCACAAAACACACCGAGGTCTACGTCAAGGTCTTCAACACCAACGATCCGGACGCGCTGGACCGGCTCTACACCGAGGAAGCCGTCGTGGTGTGGGAGCCGGGTCAGCCGCTCAGCGGCGAGGCCCGCCGCGAGTCGGCGCGGGAGTTCCTCGCCCGCAAGCCCACCATGACCGCCACCGACCGGCAGCGGTTCATCACCGGCGACACCGCCCTGCTCATCGTCGACTGGAGCATCGACATGACCGGTGTGGACGGGGAACCCGAGCACCTCGTCGGGGTGGGGGTCGACGTGTTGCGCAAGGGCGCGGACGGCAAGTGGCGCCACGCCGTGGACGACCCGTACGGCCAGCCCGCCTGAGGTCGTCGGCGCGGCACGTCGTGGTCATCGCG
>JALZNB010000354.1 GCA_030857905.1 Actinomycetota bacterium | reverse complement strand
GGCCAGGGTGGCGGTCAGGGCGCCGGCGGCGGCGAGCGTGGCGAACGCCGCGGTCGCGGCGATCGTCGCGATGGCGGCGGCCGGGGTCCGGCGGCGGAGAAGAGCGCTCATCTCGAGCGCGTCGTGGCGATCAACCGAGTCGCCAAGGTCGTCAAGGGTGGTCGGCGCTTCAGCTTCACCGCGCTGGTCGTCGTCGGTGACGGCGACGGCATGGTCGGTGTCGGCTACGGCAAGGCCAAGGAGGTGCCCGCCGCGATCGCGAAGGGCGTCGAAGAGGCGAAGAAGAACTTCTTCCGCGTCCCGCGCATCGGTGGCACCATCCCGCACCCCATCCAGGGTGAGAAGGCCGCGGGCGTCGTGCTGCTTCGCCCGGCCAGCGCCGGTACCGGTGTCATCGCCGGTGGTCCGGTCCGCGCCGTGCTGGAGTGCGCGGGTGTTCACGACGTGCTGTCGAAGTCGCTGGGTAGCGACAACGCCATCAACATCGTGCACGCGACTGTCGCCGCACTGCGCGGCCTGCAGCGTCCCGAGGAGGTCGCGGCTCGCCGTGGCCTGCCGCTCGAGGACGTCGCTCCGGTGGGCATGCTCCGTGCCCGCGCGGCAGCGGCGGCCGCCGGTCAGGGGGCGTGAGGCATGGCTCAGCTCAAGGTGACCCAGATCAAGAGCGGTATCGGCGCCAAGCGCAACCACCGCGAGTCCCTGCGCACGCTCGGCCTGCGCAAGATCCGTCAGTCGACGGTGCGTGAGGACTCCCCTCAGGTGCGCGGGCTGATTCACACCGTCCGCCACCTCGTCACTGTCGAGGAGGTCGACTGATGGCCATCAAGATTCACCACCTTCGTCCGGCCGCTGGTGCCAAGACCGAGAAGACCCGTGTGGGTCGCGGTGAAGGCTCCAAGGGCAAGACCGCGGGTCGTGGCACCAAGGGCACCAAGGCCCGCAAGAACGTGCCCGCCCGCTTCGAGGGCGGCCAGATGCCGATTCAGATGCGGCTGCCGAAGCTCAAGGGCTTCAAGAACCGCTTCCGGGTCGAGTACCAGGTCGTCAACCTCGGAGACGTCGCCACGTCGTTCCCCGACGGTGGCGCCGTGGGTATCGCCGACCTCGTGTCGGCGGGCCTGGTCCGCAAGAAGTCGCTGATCAAGATCCTCGGCAACGGGGACCTCAACGGCGTCAAGCTCGACATCACCGCGAACAAGTTCTCGGCCAGCGCGCTGGAGAAGTTGTCGGCGGCCGGTGGCACCGCCACCACTGCCTGATCTCCGATCAGCCACCCGAAAGGGCCGGACACCTCGTGTGTCCGGCCCTTTCGCGTTGTCCGTGCCCGCGATCCGGGAACGCGGGCACCAACTTGCCCAGATCGTGTCGCTCCTCGGCACCGAGTATCCCCAGTTCATGATCACCCAACTGGGAACGGGTGAACTCGGCATCGGCGGAAACGCTGCGTACCAAGCGAATTCGCTCGGTCTTGTTACCTTCGTCACCGTCGAGTGAGCGAGTACGGACGAGGTTCGGTGGCCTACGGGGTGCTAACTACACGTGTCGTGCTGTTAGAGTCGTGAGCACGCTTCGGGGATATGTACGCCCGGAGCGTCCCCGGTTTGCCGTCCATGGCCGGCTGGGGAGCGTGTCCCTGCCGGCGACCAGCCGGTGTAAGCCGTTCACCGGTAACGAGCTGCCGGTGACGCCGAGGAGGTCCCTGCGTGCTCAGCGCCTTCCGCTCGGCTCTCGCGACGCCGGACCTGCGCAAGAAGATCCTGTTCACACTCGGGATCATCGCGGTCTATCGCGTCGGCGCAGCCCTGCCTTCGCCGGGTGTCTCCTACCCGAACGTCAAGAAGTGCATCGAGAACGTCGATTCCAGTGGCGTTTTCTCACTGTTGAACCTGTTCAGCGGCGGAGCGCTGCTCCAGCTGTCGGTGTTCGCGCTCGGCATCATGCCGTACATCACCGCGAGCATCATCATCCAGTTGCTGACCGTGGTCATCCCGCGCTTCGAGCAGTTGAAGAAGGAAGGGCAAGCAGGCCAGGGCAGGCTGACGCAGTACACGCGTTACCTCACCATCGCGCTCGCGGTCCTCCAGGCGACAGGCATCGTCGCGATGGCCGATCGTGGTCAGCTCTTCGGCAACTGCCCGGACCCGATCATCCCCAACAGCAGCATCTTCACCCTCAGCGTCGTGGTCATCACCATGACCGCGGGTACCGCGATCATCATGTGGTTCGGTGAGCTGATCACCGAGCGCGGCATCGGCAACGGCATGTCCCTGCTGATGTTCGTCAACATCGCGGCCCGGATCCCGATCGAGGGCAAGAACATCCTCGACAACAACGGCCCGCTGGTCTTCGCGATCGTCTGCGTCTTCGGTCTGCTGATCATCGCCAGCGTCGTGTTCGTCGAGCAGGGCCAGCGCCGAATCCCGGTGCAGTACGCCAAGCGCATGATCGGCCGCCGGATGTACGGCGGGACATCGACCTACCTGCCGCTGAAGGTGAACCAGGCGGGCGTCATCCCGGTCATCTTCGCCTCGTCGCTGCTGTTCCTGCCCGACCTGATCTCGCGCCTCGCGGGCGACGGCAGCGCCGGATGGCAGCGGTTCATCGCGAACAACCTGAGCGACCAGGGCAGTTGGGTTCACATCCTGGTCTACTTCGCGATGATCATCTTCTTCACCTACTTCTACATCACCATCACGTTCAACGTGAACGAGCGCGCTGACGAGATGAAGAAGTTCGGTGGCTTCATCCCGGGTATCCGGCCAGGCAGGCCGACCTCGGAGTACTTGAGCTTCGTGCTGAGCCGGATCACCCTGCCCGGCTCGCTCTACCTTGGCATCATCGCCATCCTCCCGAACTTCTTCCTCGACGTGGCCGGTGGCCAGGGGCAGAACCAGAACTTCCCGTTCGGTGGTACCGCGGTGCTGATCATGGTCGGCGTTGGTCTCGACACGGTGAAGCAGATCGAGAGCCAGCTCATGCAGCGCAACTACGAAGGGTTCCTCAAGTGACACGTGTTGTTCTCGTTGGACCGCCCGGAGCTGGAAAGGGCACCCAGGCAACGTCGTTGAGCCACAAGCTCGGCGTACCGCACATCTCCACGGGTGACCTGTTCCGGGCGCATATCGCGAACGACACCGAACTCGGTCAAGACGTCAAGCGGTACCTCGACTCCGGGCGGCTTGTCCCGGACGAGGTCACCAACGAGATGGTGCGCGGGCGCCTGGCCGAGTCGGACGCCGTCAACGGCTTCCTGCTCGACGGGTTCCCGCGCAACGTCGGGCAGGCCGATGTGCTGGGCCAGATCCTCGGCACGTCAGGCGCCTCGCTGAACGCCGTGATCGAGTTCAGGATCGATGAGGACATCGTCGTCGGGCGGCTGCTCGCTCGCGGCCGCGACGACGACAACGAGGCGGTCATCCGACACCGCCAAGAGGTCTACCGCTCGGAGACGGCGCCTCTGCTCGACTACTACGCCGACGTCCTCGTCACCGTGGACGCCGTCGGCGAGGTCGACGAGATCACCAACCGGGTGCTGGACGCTCTGCGCGACCGGACGTGAGCGGTGGCATCCGCCTGCTCATGGCGCGGTGGCGCGCGCGCATGATCGAGATCAAGTCCCCGGCCGAGCTGGAGTACATGCGGGCCGCGGGGATCGTCGTCGCGAACGCCCTCGCCGCGGTGGCCGCGGCGGCTCGTCCCGGCATCAGCACCGCCGAGCTGGACGAGATCGCCGAGCAGGTCATCCGGGACGCGGGCGCCGTGCCGTCCTTCAAGGGCTACCACGGCTTTCCGGCCAGTATCTGTGCCTCGGTCAACGAGCAGATCGTGCACGGCATCCCGTCGAAGGGGCAGGTCCTCGCCGACGGCGACATGATCTCGGTCGACTGCGGCGCCATCCTCGACGACTGGCACGGCGACTCGGCCGTCACCCTGTTCGTCGGCGCCGTCACCGATGTCGACCAGGCCCTGTCCGACGCCACCAAGGCGTCCATGCTCGCGGGCATCGCGGCGGTCCGCGCGGGCGCGCGGCTCACCGACATCTCGCACGCCATCGAGACCTCGGTCCACGAGTCCGAACGAGCGCACGGCCGCACCTACGGCATCGTCCGCGAGTACGGCGGCCACGGCATCGGCAGTTCCATGCACATGGACCCGTTCCTGCCCAACCACGGCAAGCCGGGCAAGGGCCCACGGCTCAAGGTGGGGATGGCCATCGCCATCGAACCGATGCTGACCCTGGGCACCGAGGAGACCGTCGAGCTGGAGGACGGCTGGACCGTCGTCACCTCGGACGCCTCCCGCGCCGCCCACTGGGAGCACACGGTGGCCGTCACCGAGAACGGCCCCTGGGTCCTCACCGCACCCGCGTAACATTCGCGGGTCAGGCCCCGCTTCAGCATGCCCGGCCTCGTCGGGGCGCGTATGGTAATGGGCGTGGGCCAATCCTCATCGGCCTCGACGCCATGCCGACCACGACGACCCCGGTCAGCCCTGCCGTACACCCCGCTTCGGGGTGCGTTTCCGCAGGTGCGTACACTGAACCGGTGGCGCTGTCAAAGTGCCGATTCCGTCGTGCGTGTTGGCCGGTAGTCGCCGTGCCGCATGTCGCGGGCGGTCTAGCTCCACCCACGCAGTACTCCAT
>JALZNB010000331.1 GCA_030857905.1 Actinomycetota bacterium | reverse complement strand
CTGGCCACCCTCACCCTCGTCATCGCCACCGGTTATTCGGCGACCGGTGTGGCGTTGCCGCTGGTCAGCCGCGACCGCTACGGCACAGAGGTGGTACTGGCCGCCGCCATGACGGGCTACACGGTCGGCGCACTGGTCGGCGCGTTGCTCATCGCACGATGGCGGCCACGCTCGCAGGGGTGGACAGCGTTGGCCGCGCTGGGGCTTTACGGGTTCGCCCCACTCAGCCTGCTGTTCCCGGTTCACCCCGTCCTGGTGGTGGCGGCGTATGTCGTCGCGGGCGTTGGCATCGAACTGTTCAACGTGCCCTGGTTCACCGCCACCCAGCGCGAGGTCGATCCCCGCCTTCTGGCCAGGGTCTCCTCCCTCGATTTCCTCCTTTCCTACGGACTCGCCCCACTTGGACTCGCACTGATCGCCCCCGCGATGGAACACTTCGGTGCCGACGTCGTCCTCGGCGCCTGCGCGGTGATCTGTTTCGTCGCTCCGGCACTGGCATCCCTGGTCCCGAGTACCCGGCACTTCTCTCGCAAGCACGATGCACACTGATGCCATGTCGTTTTCGCAGGTAGGCGTCGTCCCCGCTCGGACAGACGGCGGTCAGCCGGAGAAGGCGAGAGACCTGTTGCGTCGTGACGGCGCGGTCATCCTGACCGGGTTGGGCGGCTCGGCCGACGACATCGTGGTCGGCGCCGCACTCGTGCTGGGCGAGAGCCTGCGCCAGGTGTTCTCGCCACGCGTTCGGGGCACCCGCGACGGCGCCCCCGTGCACCTGCAGCCGACAGCTTCGACGTGGTCGTCGACGTTGGCGGCACCCCGAGTCGACGCCGGGACCCGGACGAGGACTACGTGCTGGTCCAGTGCGTCACCGAACCGGCATCCGGTGGAGCGTCCTTCATCGCCGATGCCTACCGCTTCATCGATGAACTGGCCGATCAGGAGCTGGGCAAGTTCCTGACCGACGTCGACATCGACCTTTACGGCACCTGGGCGGGCATGCGCGGTCTGCCCGCTGCTCCACGCGTGGCCAGGCATGTCGAGTACACCCGCACCGGCCGTCGCATCGTGCGACGCACGGACGGCGCGGCGCCGCTACACCGCGATCCGCTGTTCGAGCACGTGGTGGCCATGCTCGACCGGTACTCGGACGCGGTGCGCACTCTGGAATCGTCACTCCCCCGGCTCTCGGTGGCCGAGGGCGAGATCCTGATGCTGGACAACTACCGCTGCTGGCACGGTCGAGACGCCCACACGGGCGACCGCCTCGTCCGCGTCCTCACTCTCCGCAGCGACGACGCCCGCTGACGGCAGCACTGTGGAATCGGGACCAGGGTTGGACATTGCCCGTTCCCGAGGCAGGCCCCAGCGACAAAGCGACATATAGCGGCGTTCGGGCAGAGGAAACCGGCAGCCCAGACGCCGAATGATCGTGACTCGACCAGGACTTGAACGCCGTGTCCCTTGTCGCACAGTCGTTTGACCGCCCGTTCACCACAGCGTGAACGCCCAGAAGGACCATCGCCAGCACTGCTTCCTTGTGGTTGACTGGCTTTGGCCGCCTGCCGGAACCCGTGTTCGCACGGCTCACGAACGGCGTCCGCCCCAGGTGGTGACGGGTGACCGACAGCGGTCACCCAGGAGCAGGACAGCTAGGAGACAAGCATGGCCCAGGGCACCGTCAAATGGTTCAACTCTGAGAAGGGCTACGGTTTCATCGCCCCCGACGACGGCGGCTCCGATGTTTTCGTGCACTACTCGGAGATCCAGTCGAACGGATTCCGCACTCTGGAGGAGAACCAGAAGGTGCGCTATGAGGTCGGCCAGGGCACCAAGGGCCCACAGGCCACCGGTGTGACCCTCGCCTGAGTTGTCGAGCGGGTTCACCGACGGCGGCCCCGCTTCGTGCCGGAAGCGGGGTTTACGCCGCCAGCAGTCCGATCTGCTGTCTTTTCCACTATGGACAGTCGGCCGCGCCTGGCTGGGCGGCAACTGACATTGTCAAAGATCGGGGCGCGGTGAGCGCCTCCCCGTAGATGATGCACAGGTTCGGCGAATCGCGCGAAAAACTATCCACAGGCACCCTGGACCCGAAGTTGTCCACAGGTCGCGCACCTCCTCCCACACTGCGCTCCCGGTTCCGACACAATGCAAGTCCGGAGACGGGACGTCCAGTAGACGAGGAACAGCAATCGTGACAGCGCCAGTTCAGGGGATTCAGCAACGCATCGCCGAGGAGCTCGGCGTGCGTGAGCGGCAGGTGGCCGCCGCGGTCGACCTGCTCGACAGCGGATCGACCGTGCCGTTCATCGCGCGGTACCGCAAGGAGGTGACCGGCGCCCTCGACGACACCCAGCTGCGCACCCTGGAAGAACGCCTGCGCTACCTGCGCGAGATGCAGGAGCGGCGCTCGGCGATTCTCGATTCCATTCGCGAGCAGGGCAAGCTCGACGACGCGCTGACCGAACGGATCATGGCGGCCGACTCCAAGGCCCGCCTGGAGGACATCTATCTGCCGTTCAAGCCCAAGCGTCGCACGAAGGCGCAGATCGCGCGGGAAGCCGGGTTGCAGCCGCTGGCTGACCAGCTTCTCGACGACCCGTCGCACGACCCGCGCGAGGTGGCCGCCGGGTACATCGATGCCGAACGGGGTGTCGCCGACGCGACGGGAGCGCTCGACGGGGCCCGGTCGATCCTGGTCGAGCGGTTCGCCGAGGACCCGGATCTGATCGGCGACCTGCGCGAGCGGATGTGGGCCCGAGGCGTGGTCGCGTCGAAGGTGCGCGAGGGCAAGGAGACCGACGGAGCGAAGTTCGCCGACTACTTCGAGTTCTCCGAGCCGTTCGAGAAGCTGCCGTCGCACCGGATCTTGGCGATGTTCCGCGGCGAGAAGGAAGAGGTACTCGAACTCACCCTCGAACCGGACCCGGACGTCGACCAGACCGCCGTTCCGCCGGTGCGCAGCGAGTACGAGACGCGCATCGCCCTGCGGTTCGGCGTCGCGGACAAGGCCCGGCCGGGTGACAAGTGGCTGCTGGACACGGTGCGGTGGGCCTGGCGCACCCGCATCCTGGTGCACCTCGGGATCGACCTGCGCACGCGGCTGCGCCAGGTGGCCGAGGACGAGGCTGTGCGGGTCTTCGCGATGAACCTGCGCGACCTGCTCCTGGCCGCTCCCGCGGGTACCCGCGCCACGATGGGGCTCGACCCCGGGTTCCGAACCGGTGTCAAGGTCGCCGTCGTCGACCCGACCGGCAAGGTCGTGGCGACTGACGCGATCTTCCCGCACGTGCCGCAGCAGCGGTGGGACGACTCGTTGGCGACACTGGCCACGCTGGTCGCCGCGCACAACGTCGAGCTGATCGCGATCGGCAACGGCACGGCCTCACGCGAGACCGACAAGCTGGCCGCCGATCTGATCAAGAAGTTCCCGCAGCTCCCGGTCACCAAGGTCGTGGTGTCCGAGGCAGGGGCGTCGGTGTACTCGGCGTCGGCTTACGCCTCGCAGGAACTGCCGGGCATGGACGTGTCGCTGCGCGGCGCGGTATCGATCGCGCGGCGGCTGCAGGACCCGCTGGCCGAGCTGGTCAAGATCGACCCGAAGTCCATCGGGGTGGGTCAGTACCAGCACGACATCTCCGAGGTGAAGTTGTCGCGATCGCTGGACGCCGTGGTCGAGGACTGCGTGAACGGTGTCGGTGTCGACGTCAACACCGCGTCCGCGCCTCTGCTGACCAGGGTGTCCGGCATCGGGGCCGGGCTGGCGGAGAACATCGTCGCCTACCGGGACACCAACGGGCCGTTCCGTTCGCGCGGCGGGCTGAAGGCCGTGCCCAGGTTGGGGGCGAAGGCGTTCGAACAGTGCGCGGGCTTCCTGCGCATCCCGTCAGGGGACGATCCGCTCGACGCCTCCAGCGTGCACCCGGAGGCATACCCGGTGGTGCGCCGGATCTTGTCGACGACCGGCGGCGATCTGACCACGCTCATCGGGAACACGAGCAAACTGCGGGCACTTCAGGCGCGGGAATTCGTGGACGACACCTTCGGTCTGCCCACCGTGACCGACATTCTCGCCGAGTTGGAGAAGCCGGGACGCGACCCTCGACCCGCGTTCAAGACGGCCACGTTCGCCGACGGTGTGGAGAAGCTCGGCGACCTCGTTCCGGGGATGACGTTGGAGGGTGTGGTCACCAACGTC
Organism: Actinomycetota bacterium; assembly: GCA_030857905.1. Classification (GTDB taxonomy): domain Bacteria; phylum Actinomycetota; class Actinomycetes; order Mycobacteriales; family Pseudonocardiaceae; genus Actinokineospora. The sequence goes on along the minus strand of JALZNB010000331.1, from coordinate 289 downwards.
GCCGCCTTCGGAGCGTTCGTCGACATCGGGGTGCACCAGGACGGCCTGGTGCACGTGTCCGCGCTGTCGAAGACGTTCGTCAAGGACCCCCGGGACGTGGTGAAGTCCGGCGACGTGGTGCGGGTGAAGGTGCTCGAGGTCGACATCCCCCGCAAACGCATCTCGCTGACCTTGCGCTTGGACGACGAACTGCCGACGCCCGGTGAGCCCGCCTCGGGGCAACGCCGCGACAGTGGGCGCGGGCAGGGTGGCCGTCCGCAGGGTGGCCGTGCACGCGCCGGGCAGGGAC
>JALZNB010000313.1 GCA_030857905.1 Actinomycetota bacterium | reverse complement strand
GACCTCAGTGGATCAGCAGCCACCACAGTTGTAGTAGGTCACGTCCCAGTGGTTGCTCTCAAGGTAGTAGATGTTGCCCGAACCCGACTGCCACTTGTTGCCACCGATGTAGGTGAAAGTGCCGCGGATGTAGTTGCTCAGGCAGCTGGAGAGGCTGAAGTCGAGCTTGTAGCCGTTCCAGTGGCTGTAGGTGCCGCTGGCGTGGCCGGTCTCGGTGCCGCCGGTGATGTTGAGGCCGCAGCCGGTGGCGCGCTTGAGGGTCTCCGCGCCCTGGGCCGAGGTCAGGTTGAGCTGGTCGAACGAGGTGCACGTCGAGTTGTAGCGGTTGCTGCAGTTGCCGCTCGACGACCAGGTGATGCCCGCGTTGCGGAAGCGGGTGGTGGCCTGGGAGTGGGTCAGCTTGGTGACCTGGATGGAGACCGGGGTCTCCGAGGACGGCGTGAACACGGGGTCCGACCCGGTCGGAGCCGCGTTGGCCAAACCGGCACTGAGCAGCGCGGAGGCGACTACGGCCGTGGTGAGGGTTGCGATGCGGAGCAGGGCACTGCGCATGGTGCGTCCTTCCGTGGGGACAGCCCGAAATAAGCCCGGGGCACAGCCGGGCCGACACGGGATGACAGGAACCGGCGGCGCGGGTCGGCAGGGGGTGCGCCACAGGAAACCGATTCCAGCGGAAGCGTAATCGTTACCGGGCCGAGAACCCAGGGATCGTCCGATATTTTCCAACCAGTTCACCTGACTGACGTCAACGGACCGATCCCGCGGTGGAATCGACTGTGGCATTCGGCCGATTCGACAGCCGGTCCCCACCGCGAGCACAAGTGCCGCGATCACGCCCCCTCACGCGGGGTCCCGATGCGTTGGCCCGCCTGCGATACAGCGATCAACAGCGGCGCGGTCATTCGAACCGCGATGGAGTTGTGATCGATCACAAGCGCGAGCGCGCCGACAGAACAGACCCCCGTGTGACGGTTGTCAACCCCAGTAAGGCAAGCAGTCGACCCCAACGACCCGCTAATCTCCGCGACATCGGCTGACACGGTCAGTCCAACCGTGAACTGCGTCACCGCCAGACTGGAATCCAGTCGCGAGAACCCAAGCCTGTCAAGAAAAAAGGCTCAAACATCAGTCAAATGTCTGCGAATCAACAGAAGTAAGCAACCCTCATCGTAGTTTCCGCCACATAGCCCGGAGTCTCCGCGAACAGTGGCGTGTCCCCACCGACATCCACCCTGTGCCGCAGTACGCCGCCGCCCGCGCATGAACAACCGTCTCAACAGGACGAGCACCCGCACGGGCACTGGCGCCACACGCGCCCTTCACCGAGCACGTTCCGGCGCACATCCTGACCGGTCGATCACATCACGACGGGTAGGCCGGAGGCCGCCGAGCGAATCGCGGCTTCCACCGTGTCCACCAGGGCCACGGATTCCTCGGGTAGTACCGGCGCGGGCCCATCGCCGCGCAGGGCGGCGCGCACCGCCTGGTAGAAGGCCAGGTAGTCGCCCGCGAGCGTCGGCACGGGCGACACTCCGTCCGCGGTCATCAACTCGCCCCACTGGGTCCTCGGGTACGCCCCGAAGTCGGCATCGGTGGGCAACCGACCGGCGACCGACCGCTTCTCCTGCGGATCGAGCCCCCAGCAGCGGTAGCCCGCGGTGGCACCGGCGAGGACGAACCGGGGTGCGACGGGCGTGGTGGCGCTGCTCATCCGCAGGTACGAGCGGGTGTCGTTGTCGTGGGTCAGCAGGATCGTGGCGTCTTGCGAACCGGCTACACCGCCCGCACGCGACTCGGCGTAGACGGTCACCGGGCGGCCGAAGAGCACGATGGCCTGGTCGATGAGGTGGCTGCCGAGGTCGTAGACGATGTCGGCGAGGTCAACCGGGTCGGTGCTCGCCTTCCACGCGGTCCGAGTGCTCGTCGAGACCCGCTCGAAACGTGACTCGAACCGGCCGATCGGGCCGAGGGTGCCATCGGAGACCAACCCGCGCACGGTGCGGAAGTCGCCGTCCCAGCGACGGTTCTGGAAGACCGTCAGCATCCGGCCCGCGCGTTCGGCGGCGGCGATCATGCCGCGGATCTCGCCGCCGGTACCCGCGACGGGCTTGTCGATCACGACCGCGAGACCAGCGTCGAGCGCGGCCGTCGCCTGCTCGACGTGGTAGCGGTTGGGGGAGGCGACGACGACGAGGTCGAAGTCCTCGGCGCGGGTCCACAACTCCTCGACCGAGGCGAACACGGTCGCACCGGTGTACCGGTCGCGCACGGCGGCGGCGCGCTCGGCATTGCCCGTGACCACCGCGGAGAGCCGCAACCCGTCGACCGCCGCCACGAACGGCGCGTGGAACACGCTGCCCGCGAGACCGTAGCCGATCACCGCCACCCGGAACCCGTCCGCCATCGCGCCTCCCTCGACGTCACCACCATAAAGGAGATCAACGGCGGGCGGTGAATCACCCCGAATGGAAATCGAATTCCGCGGGTCCTATTCTCGGAGTAGCGGTCGCCGACAACGGCCGATCCTCGACTTTCTCCACGCACCCCGAATCGGTGCCGGGAAACGCACCCCACACGACAAGGAGCCCTGATGTCCAGAAAGATCCTCGCCGGAATCATCGCCATCGCCGCGGCCGCGATCGCTTTCCCCGCCGCGGCCTCGGAGACGACGACCACGCCGGTGGACGGAGTCGTGCCGGTGAGTCAGGTCGTGCCCGAGGGCAGGCTGAGCCTCACCGTCACCAGCAGCCAGGACGTACTGCGGGTGAGCAGCCTGAGTTGTGGCCCGGCGGGGGGCCAGCACCCGAACGCGGATGCCGCCTGCACCGAGCTCGGCAAGGTCGCGGGCGATTTCACCGCCCTCAACGTCACTCCGGAGGGCGCCTGCACCCTGCAGTACGACCCGGTGACCGTCCGCGCGCGGGGCTACTGGGACGGCAAGCCCATCGATCACCACGAGACCTTCGGGAACCTGTGCGCGATGATGTTGACGACCGGGCCGGTCTTCGCCATCTGACCCGCTTCACTCGATCGGGTGGCACCGGACGGGGGAATGATGCCCGCGTCCTCACAGATCGTTCATCGAATTGTCGTCGCTTTGTCCGGACCCGGTAGGCCGGGGGGACGAAATACTTCCCGCGCGGACCGAATTCACCGGGGACCGGACGTGATGCGGCGCTGGTGGGAATAGCTGCGCGTCGACCTGGCC
>JALZNB010000299.1 GCA_030857905.1 Actinomycetota bacterium | reverse complement strand
TTTTCACCCAGCGCACCAGGCGCATCCCGGCCGAGTTGATCCGCAGGATCGACGCGGACGGCAAGGCCGAACTCGACCGACAGAGCGACTCGGGCCAACTCGACGCCCACGACATCGATCACGCTCTCGTCGACGACCTCGCCGACGACGAGCCGGACACCGACGATCGTGACCACGCTCGGTACGACCGGCGGTTCGTGGACCAGCCGGACCCGGGCAGCGAGGGCCAGGTCACCGAGTTCGTCCAGGCGGCCGACGAGAAGCATCGTGGCGATCTCACCGAGGACGATCTCACCGAGGACGATCGCGACGACTACCGTCCCGCTCCCGTTCCTGCCCCCGCACCGGCCCCGATCTCGCGCCGCGAGACCTATGAACCACACACCGTCTACCTGCCCGCTGTGGTGTTCGACTTCTCCGACGCGGGCAAGCCTGCCCTGCCCGAGCCGTCCGAAGAGCCCGCGGAGGCCAGCGCCGAGGACACCGACGAACCCGGCGGCAGGCGTGCCGCCGAGATCGAGGACGTGCCGGGCGACGACCTGGAATCCGAAGAGTCCGGTACCGATCGGAAGAACACGCCGTCGGCGCGCTTCGAGGACGACAGGTCCGGCGAGACCAGCTCGGTGGCGACCGCCGCGGCGGGCATCAGTGCGGGCTTCGGCAAGCGCCGAGCCGGGCGTACCCCCGAGGCACTGCCCAGCCGGGCGAGCCGTGTCCCCACCCCTGAGGCACTGCCCAGCCGGGCGACAAGCCGTGTCCCGACCCCCGAGCGCACCTGGGTCGAGCAGCCAGAGCGCTCCATGGCCTTCGCGCAGGCGGACGAGCCCGAGCGGACGCCGAACGTGTTGCCCAAGCGGATTCCGGCCAAGCCGCAGAGTCGAATCCCGTTCGGTGTCCAGACCGCGGCCCCGATCGCCCCGTCCGTGGCCACGACCAACACGGCGTCGAACACCGAACTCGTGCCCGACCGTGAGCGGTCCCTGTTCGAGCCGATTCGGGCCGCGGGGGAGGACACACCCGCGGCGAAGCCACTGCCGACGCCGCCGCACCGCCTGCGCGGCGCGCGAGCCCTGCAGCAGCCGCCGCTCAACAGCGTCGACACTTTCGTCCCGCCCGGTCCGTTCGGCCCCGGCTCGGCGATGCCCCTGCCCGGCGGGCAGGCGCCGTCCGGCGAATACGTGGTCAAGGCCAGCGTCACGGCCCTGCGCTACTGCTCGCCGGAGTCGCCGAAGTTCGACCGCACGGTCGCCGAGGTCTGGTTCAGGACAGTCGCCGAGGCTGAGCGCGTCGGTTTCCGTCCGCTCGCCTGAGCGGGCGCGGACGCCACTCCGACGGGTGAATTCGCCCACATGAGCTGACGAAGAGGAGTCAGCCCCTCACGTCGAGTGGTAATCGTGTGCACGGGGTGATACAAGACACCTGTGCGTATGCGGGCCTTGGGCCGAATGCGCACTGGAGGTCGCCCACACGGGCGGCCGGAGGTGCTTGTCCCAATCGGAGCGGCCATGCCAGGTCCCGCAGATTCGCTGTCCCCCGGCGAGACACTCGTCCGGCGGACGAAGACGACCACGTATCCCACCCGGGGCGGTCTGCTGCCCTGGCTGGTCGGCTTCGTGGTCATCCCGGCGTTGATCGCGTTACTCGTTTCTCTCGCCCCGTTCGGCGAGCGTGACGCCGTGCAGGACGACCTGGCGGGCAAGTCACGCGCCGCGCTCGCCGCCGCAGGCGTGTCCAACGCCGAGGTCCGGATGGACGGTGTGGTCGCGCAGGTCGACAACGTGCCCGCCGGACAGGTCGACACCGCGCGCGACGCGGTGCGGTCGGTCGACGGCGTGTGGTCGGCGAACGTCACCGGTGTTCGGGGTGACGAGAACGGGCAGACCCCGCCGCCGTCCACATCGGACAGTGCGCCGTCGCCCGCTGGCCCGGTCGGCTTCGACCTCAAGGACGGCACGATCACGCTGACCGGCACGGTTCCCGACGAAGGCGCCCGCACGGCGCTCGTCGCGGCGGCCACCGAGAACGCGGGTGGCAAGCCGGTGGACGACCAGCTCACCGTGCGGCCGGGAGCCACGCTTCCCGCCGATCCCGCGCGGATCGGTGCCGCGG